>JABMSA010000047.1 GCA_013202185.1 Planctomycetota bacterium | reverse complement strand
GCTCTCGACACCCCACACTCGACACTCCACGTGCCTGAATCATCCTGTGCGCCGAATCTGCCCTCCGGAACGCTTTACCCTTGGCGTTGGTGAAACATCGCGGCTAACGGAGGGTGTTCAAGGGTGTATTTCGTGGTTGTGCTGGTTATGGGCCGTCGTGGGGGAACAGTCGGTTCCATCGGTCGTTGCGGTGGAGGGTGGCCAGAGCGAGGAATGCCTCATCGCCGGCCAAGCTCCAGAACTGTCCGGGGAGCTTGAATCGTCGCTGGTACTGGCTGCATGTGGATTCGATAGCCCCTGAGCCAACGGGTTGTCCGAGAGCCTTTCCGTTCTTGTAATCCATGCGGTCTTTGTGCTCGGTGAAGTAGCCGATCTCCCGCTCAATGGTTTCCTGTTGTGCGGCGCGGAACTGGTCCATCGTTGTGCGTAATCCCTCCAAGCCCTCGATGACATCCAACGCGCCGTCTTTGCGTCGCTTCAGCCAGTTCAAGAAGGGGGTGACCCATGCCTTGGCTTTCTGCGAGCCACGGCCAAACAACTCATTGGCAAGGTTCCAAAGGTGTTCGCGCACATGGTACATATCGACGCGCTGGGTTGCTCCCTTGAAACGATCGTCGGCGATATTCCAGATCCAGACGGCCCCGTCGGCCAAGATCAAGATCTCCTCGGCCTGAAGCAAGCCGCGTTGAATTGTCTCGGTGTAGAGCTGGGCACGGAAGTCATCCAGCCCTCTGCGGGTGGCCACATAGCCGCGCTCGGCAATAACGGGACGGCCCGTGGCGGTTGTGCCACGTTGATCCAAACGGAACGTGGTTGCCGTGTATACCCAGTGCCACCGACCGGTGTCCTCGCCGGCATTACGCAGTTTCTTGGTCAGACCCCAGTTGTCGCGTTCCCGGATGTTCCAGGCATCGATTTCAATGACCAGGGTGAATGGAGTCGAGGGGGTTATGGCACGGGCAGCCAGATCAAAGACGCCATCGAGCGTTTGACTCCGCTCCACATCGGCATCCCGCAAAGCCAAGGCCCGTTCGCCTTGGCGGCGGGCCTCACGATGAAGGGTGGAAGGGTCGAGGTCGATACCTGTCATGCGCCGAACATCTTCCTGTGCTTGTCCGGCTGGGGCACGCAATGCGGTCAGCGCGCAGATCTCCTGCACGCGAGGCGAAGCGGGCGCACGGCCTTGCAGGCCCAACGTGACATCCGCCGGGTAGACGTACTGTTCGCATGCGTTGCACGAGCCGTAGTTGCGGGTGAAACGAATCAGCCCGAAGGAGCTGTTGACCCGACGGGCACGACTGTACTCTTCCACGTTCAACGCCTGCTCGCACTGCGGACAAAGCAACTCCTCTCGGTTGGCGGCGTCCTGCACCAGCCGCTCCAATACCTGCCGGCGACACTCCAGGCTCACGCGATCAACGATCTTCTCCATCGTGCCCATCCCGACGGATTCCTCCAGCAACTCCGAAGCCGCCTCATAAAACCAATCTACGACATCCGCTTCGCTGATCATCAGCCACCTCGCTTTTTGGGGTTGACCTATCGACTATGCTATATATCATAGCCGATATGAACACTACGAAATCTATCGCTAAGTTGCAAAGGGAAATCAGCGCCGTCCGACAGGCGCTACTACAGCTTGAGCCGATGCGCCCGGGAAGTGTTTCGATGCAGTATCAAGCCTGTGGACGTACAGGCTGTCGGTGCATGGACCCACAGCATCCACGCCGTCATGGACCCTACCACAAGCTTGCCTACGTCCATCGCGGCAAATCCGTGTGCCGCTTCGTTCGTGCCGACTGCGCCGATGAGATCAAACAGCGCCTCGCCACCTACAAGACCTTCCGGAAACTCATGGATCGCTGGATCGAGTTGTCGATCCAGCAGGCCCAAATTGAGTTCTTCAGCTCACCCAACAAGCCCAAAAGCAAGCGTGCACCGGCCCCCTCGTCACGCAAATCGCCTCGAAACAAGAAACGGTCATAGCCTTCAGCCCTCACTGACAGGGGAAATGCCCCGCAGAACTGCCATGCGCCCCCGAGCGGGTTGAACAGCAGAACATTCGGCTGTACCTGTTCGTGCTGATGCCGAACCATTTCCATATGGTCTTCGAGACGCCGGAAGCGAACTGTTCAAAGTTCATGCAGGTGTTTTCGACCGCCTATACCGTTTACTATAACCTTCGCCATAAGTGCCACGGCCACCTGCTGGACGGCCGTTATAAGGCGAAACTGGTTGAAGGGGAAGGCTATCTGCAGGCGCTCAGCCGCTACGTGCATCTGAATCCGGTACGCGTTGCCACGATCCGGAACAAGTGCATGGAAGAGAGACTTCAGTATCTGCGATCGTATCGCTGGAGCAGCTATCCGAGCTATATCGGCAGGCGCAAAGGTTTTGAT
>JABMSA010000610.1 GCA_013202185.1 Planctomycetota bacterium | reverse complement strand
GTCGCCGACCGCCTCATCGATTTCCTCAACAGCGACGCGGCCAAGAACGCTTTGGACTGCAAGGCGCCGGACACCGTCCGCAAGCCGAACCAGGTCGATCCCGACAACCCGATCCTCGATCTCATCGCCCGCCAGCGCGACGCCATCGTGCAGGAGATGGAACGCCAGGGCGTCGCGATCGATGAGAGCAAGCTTACGGACAACAACCTGATCAAGCGCATGGTCATGAAGCGCTGCCTGTACGGGGTTGACCTGAACCCGACGGCAGTCGAACTGGCCAAGTTGAGCCTGTGGCTGCACTCGTTCACCCTGGGCGCGCCGCTGTCATTCCTCGACCACCACCTGCATGCGGGCAACTCACTGATCGGGTTCCGTGACATCTCGCAGGTTATCGCGCCCGGCTCGAATGCCTACGGACAGTTCCAGAACTTCATGTCCTGCCTGCACCGCATCAGCGCCCGGGCGGACGCCACGCTGGCCGAGGTGCAGCGCGACCGCACCGACTTCGACGAAAGCCAGATCATCATCGAGCCCTACCGGCGCCGGTCGAATTTCCGGCTGGCGGCCCGCGGCTTCGTCGACATGAAAGGGGTCAACGAAGGCGCGCTCGAATCCCGCTACCAGAATGGCGGGAACGGCCGCGACGACCACCTCAAGGATAGCGAAGCGGAGAAATTGGCCGAAGTCGAGGAGACCGCCGCCGCGCACAGTTTCTTCCACTGGGAGCTCGAGTTCCCAGAGGCATTCTACGACCGCCGCGGACGCAGCGCAAATGCCGGATTTGACGCCGTCGTAGGCAACCCGCCATGGGAACGCATGAAACTGCAGGAGATCGAATTCTTCGCCCTGCGCTCCCCCGCCATCGCCGCGGCCCCGACCGCCGCCAAACGCCGAAAAATGATTGCGGACCTCGCAGAATCCGACCCCGAGCTGTATGCCGAGTACGAACACGCGTTGCGGGGTTCGCAACTCGAAATGGACTACGTGCGCAAAAGCGGCGGCTACCCGCTGCTCGGCCGCGGGGACGTGAATCTCTACTCGATCTTCGTCGAACGCGCCATCGGCCTGACCGGCCCCCACGGCCGCACCGGACTACTTACCCCCAGCGGCATCGCCTCCGACGCCGGCAGCCAGGCCTTCTTCCGGGAGATTACCAAATCCGGACGCCTCGCGGAATTCATTGACTTCGAAAACAAGAAGATCCACTTCCCGGAAGTCCACGCCAGCTTCAAATTCGCAGTGTCGATCATTGCGGGCTCCGCAGCCCCCCAGTCGGAGGCCCAATGCGCGTTTTTCATTCACCGCCTCGACGAACTCGACGACCCCGAACGCACCTTCACCCTCACCCCCGCGGACTTCGCACTGCTCAACCCAAACACCCGTACCTGCCCGATATTCCGGACCAGGACCGACGCCGAACTCACCAGGAAGATCTACCAGGCCGTCCCCATCCTCATCAACGACAGCGACGAACAGAACGGTAACCCGTGGCGAATCCGGTTCTACACCATGTTCCATATGACCAACGACTCGGAACTGTTCCGCACTGCTCAGGAACTGCAGGACGACGGCTTCTGGCCCGGCGCCGACCACGCCTGGCACAAAGGGGAGGAAACCTATGTCCGCCTTTACGAAGGCAAAATGGTCCAGATGTTCGATCACCGTGCGGCACGCGTGGTGGTCGACGCGACGAACTTGTTCCGCCCGGGACGACCGGAACCCACGACGCCGGAGGAAAAGGCCGACCCAGAATTCCGGATCCGGTCCCATTTCTGGGTTCCAGACGAAGCGGTTCAAGCACGATGGGGGGAACGGTCAGCGGAGTGGCATCTCGGCTACAAAGAGATCACTGCTCCGACCAACGAGCGAACATTCATCCTGGCCGCATTGCCGCCTGATTCCTTCAACCACAAGATTCTTCTGATCGATTTCCAGGACGAGGAGACCCGAAGGCAGGCCTGCGCTCTGATGGCGAACCTGTCCAGCTTTGCCCTCGACTTTGTTTGCCGCCAGAAAATCGGGGGACAGTCGCTCAGCTACTATCTTGTCAAGCAACTCCCCGTCCTACCGCCGCAGGCCTACGAGAAGCCATTCAAAGGGCGCGATCTCCGGCCGTGGATCCGTGATCGCGTGGTTGAGCTGACGTACACCGCCACCGACATGCAGCCGTTCGCCGAGGACATGGGCTACACCGGCCCGCCGTTCATCTGGAATGACCAGCGTCGACTCCACCTACGCTGCCAGCTCGACGCCCTCTACTTCCACCTCTACGGCGTCCCAAAGACCGAAGTCGCCTATATCCTCGACACCTTCCCCATCGTCCGCCAGCACGACGGAAAAGCCCACGGCACCTACCGCACCAAAGACCTCATCCTCGCCTACTATGCGGCCTATGGAGCCGGGGATCTTGAGGCGGGGGTGGGGGGATGAGAAGCCGGGATGGTTCCAATAGTGGCACCGGAAGAAATCTTCCACAAGCTCTTGACAAGCTCTTTTTTGTCACTAATTCTTTAGAAAAAGGTGAGGAACAGCAGCCAGTGATTGAGCGACATCATTGCACTATACTGTCCCTGAGTCGACCGTTGTTCTTGCCCCCCGCGCTGTCCGCCATCTCTTGCTCGCCTCGTGAGAAACCATG
>JABMSA010000609.1 GCA_013202185.1 Planctomycetota bacterium | reverse complement strand
GGCACCAGCGCCGCCACCGAGTCGATCACCACAACGTCTACCGCGTTGCTGCGCACCAGCATCTCGGCGATCTCGAGCGCCTCCTCGCCGGTGCCGGGCTGCGACAGCAGCAGCGTATCGATGTCTACCCCTAGCTGCTTGGCGTAGGTAGGATCGAGGGCGTGCTCGGCGTCGATGAACGCGGCTATGCCGTCCTTCTTCTGAGCGTTTGCTATCACCTGCAGGCTCAGCGTAGTCTTGCCGGACATTTCCGGGCCGTAGATCTCGACGACCCTGCCGCGCGGCAGGCCGCCCACGCCCAAGGCTATATCCAGCGACAGCGATCCGGTGCTTATAGCGGGCACATCGAGGTGGGTTCGCGATCCGAGCGTTATGATCGCGCCCTTGCCGAATTGTTTCTCGATCTGCGAGACGGTTCGCTCCAGCGAACTTTGCCTCACAGCCGCTTGATCTACAGGTTTCTTTCCCATCTGTCATGTTCCTCGGAGGTTAATTTCGGCCAGCCGGTTGTAAATCGGTCCTTGCGGCGTCAGCTTGCTCTCGAAAAGATACAGAGATTCCACTCTAGACGTGCCCATTTCGGCCGGCTGTTCGGCATCGAGTGCTTCGAGCAGCTCGCGGATGTTCTTGCCGCTCTTGACCCTGCCCAGCGTGAGGTGCGGGCTGAACTTGCGGCCCTCTTTCTTTATTCCCAGCTTTTGGAGGGCGTCTTCGACGGCCTTGTGCAGCCTTGCCAGCCCACCTGCGGGGTCTTCGGTGCCCACCCACAGCACGCTTGGCCGGCGCCTCGAAAACGTGCCCACACCGCGTATCTCTATGTCAAAGGGCTCGGCGCCCTGCGCCGCGTTCTCGAGCGCCGCGCATACGTCGGGCACCTGGTCCGGGCCGATCTCGCCGATGAACTTTATGGTCAGGTGGGTGTTGTTGTTTTTGACCCACTTGACGTCCGCGCCAGCCTTCTCGAGCCGGTCGCGGATGTGCTGTACCTCGCGCAGGATCGGCTCGTCTATGTCCACCGCAACGAACGTGCGCATCCCCTGTCCTCGGGAAAGCCTGGGCAATCTCCCATTCAGAATTGCATCATCCTGACGAACTCCGCGAAGCGCTCGTCGATCCTGGCCCTGTCGAGCGACAGGAATCTCGTGAGGCTGAAGCCTTCGACGTTGAACGAGGCAGTTACCGTGCCAAACGCGAGCGCCCGGCGCAGAGCCTCGGCATCGGCAGTGCCCTCGCCGGCGAGGTAGCCCATCATCCCGCCCGCAAAGCAGTCGCCGGCGCCGGTCGGATCGACCACCGTATCCAGCGGAAAAGCCGGAATGCAGAAAATATTCTTGCCGTCCATCAGCATCGAGCCGTGCTCACCCTTCTTGATGACTACGAACCTGGGCCCCAGGCTCAGAATCTTGCGGCCGGCATCTATCAGGTTGTTCTTGCGGGTGAGCTGCACGGCCTCGGCATCGTTGATCACGAGGCCGTCGACCATCCCGAGCAGCTCAACGAGCCCGTCGCGCTCGTTCTGGATGTAAAAATTCATCGTATCGCAGATGGTCAGCTCGGGTGCGTCGATCTGCTCGAGCACGAGCTTCTGGATTCGCGGGCTCGCATTGGCGAGGAAAACGAACTTCGAATCGCGGAATTCCTCGGGCACGGTCGGCTCAAACTCGCCGAAGACGTTGAGCTGCACGTCGAGCGTTGTGGCGGCGTTCATGGCGCCTGCGTAGCTGCCGCGCCAGCGGAAGGTCTTGCCGTCGACCATCTCGAGGCCGGCGAGGTCGATGTCGCGCGTCTCGAGCAGCTCGCGGTGCTCGGGCGGGAAATCGCGCCCGACGATGCCCACGAGCCTGACGGGCACAAAAAAGCTGGCGGCGTAGGAGAAATACGTCGCCGAGCCGCCAAGCACTTCATTTGCAACGCCATGGGGCGTTTCGACGGTATCGAGGGCTATCGAGCCCACAGCGAGAAGCGTCATCGGCTTGCCTTTCCGCTCGAGCAGAACGGGCTGTTGTTCGGCGTTCTCATTGCAGAGCATGATAGCACTTCGGTGGGGGCAAATCAAGAAGATTTGTGCCCTCGCGGCGGGTGGGGGTGCGCCAATGAAATATGGTTTCGGCCTCCCTCTCGACATCCGAATCGTACTCCTCCTCGTCGTCGTCCTCGATCTGTATTCGGAGATGCGCATCGTTTTTCGTCAT
>JABMSA010000608.1 GCA_013202185.1 Planctomycetota bacterium | reverse complement strand
CGCCAATGAAATATGGTTGCGGTCTCCGTCTCGACATCCGAATCGTCGTCGTCCTCGTCGTCGTCCTCGTCGTCGATTCCGCTTCTGATGGGTCTATGGGTCGATGAAGGGGCGCCAATGAAATATGGTTGCGGTCTCCGTCTCGACATCCGAATCGTCGTCGTCCTCGTCGTCGTCCTCGTCGTCGATTCCGCTTCTGATGGGTCTATGGGACAAAGCTCTGCTCAAGCCTCTGCGGGCGGGCTTCCGGTTTGTTTGGGATTTTCCCACACTGCCGGCTTGGTTCTGCAGGCATCGTTTTGGAGTCTGGATTGTTACACTTGCAGCAGGTGCAGGTTTGTTCCCGTAGAGCCGACCGGCTGAAGGACTGCAAACTTCCGCGTCGGCGCAGTTTGGAAATTAGGGAGTGAATAATATGACGTCCATTTTGAAGTTTGCGCTCATTGCAGCCGTAGGGGTCGCGGCCGTAACCGGATGCGGGGAAAAAGAGCGCGGTGCTCGGTCCGAGACCCCCACCGGTAAGGAGCGAATCGAAAAGGTCGCACGTGAGCCCGAGGAGATGGTCGATGAATTCATTGCCAAGATGGAAGCCGACCATCAGTTGAAGGAATACGACCTCAAGGTGTCGGTGACCAAAGAAGGCAAGATGATGATCACCGGGCAGGTGCCGACAGCCGACCTCAAGAAGAAGGCCGAGCGGCTGGCCGGGACCGTCATGGGCGTGCGTTCGGTAGAGAACGACATCGCGGTGATCGGCGGCAGGGTCACAGAGCGCGACCTTTCCGACGGGGCGCTCCGCAGGGAGATGGAAAAGAAAATCAAGGCCGACAGTGAGCTGAACGAGTACCCGATATCAGTTGACGTCGAGAAGCGCAAAGCCATCATCGAGGGCTTCGTGCAAACCCAAGAAGAGCGAAGAAAAGTGCTGGTACTCGCGGAAACGGTAGCCGGTTTCACTGAAATAGACAGCTCCGACATCAGGCTGGCGGACGAGCTGAAGGATGAGTTCACGGCCAAGATCAGGGCCGACAACCAACTGCAGGATTACAAGATCGAAGCCTGGATGGAAAAGGGCAACATTCTAAACATCAGCGGACGTGTTCCGAACAAGGAATACCGTCGAAAGGTCGAGAGCCTCGCGCGAACCGTGGCCGGCGTGACAAAGATCAGGAACCAGGTCAAGGTGTCGGCGATCGAGTTCCCGCCCGAGAAGGTGCTCACCGACAAACAACTCAAGAGTGAGATCGAACGCAAGATAGCCGCCGACAGCGAATTGAAGAAGTACGATATCTCCGTGGCGGTCGACAAGGGCGAGGCCACGCTGAAAGGAAGCGTCGAATCACGTTCAGACAGGAGAAAGGCCGCCAAGCTGGCCGAGACGGTGAAAGGCGTGAGCAGGATCGAAAACGAAATTCGCAGGGAAAAAGAAGTAGCGTCGGACAATAAATGGCGCTGGCCGCGCGCTTCGGCCGAGTACGTAAACAACCTCCTGTGATCACGACACTCCAGGTCAAACGCCTGGCCGCATCTTGTCGAGGATGCGTGGTCGCGAATGCGGCCAGGTAGGGTGCCGGGGCAACCAACGATCGCCGACCTCGCTCTCGGGTCATTCGATCCGACGCGCAAATGTGCGTCGAGGGCCACAGCGGCCTTCAAAATATTTGTGGATGTTTTCCTCAACCGCAGGGCTCTTCGCGCTATACTTCAAAGGCAGGCCGTTAGCTCAGCGCGTTCGGCACCATCGCCGGCCTGCACCACCCAGGCACTTCCACCGAGTTTGATGGTTCATCCCAGGCCACATTCGCACAAGCGTTGGCCCGGTGATGCCGCAGCAATACAAGTTATTCGAAGGGGCGAGGAAGGCGGCCGCGCAGATCAGGGAGCGAGGCCTGCATCGCCTGGAGGGGAGCACTGGAGGGAGAACCGAGAGGAACGGCCTCTCAGACAGGAAGGGGGGACGGCCGGAGGAACGCTATCACCGGCAGGAAACCAGGGCGAGCCGCACGAAAAACTCCTCCGGCCGTGACGCAATTGCCGCCGGTAACCTGCTGCCGGCGGCAACTGCATTTCGTCTGTGAAGCATGGTCCGAACCCGCACCGCAGTGCGCGTGCTTCGCATGCAGCCGGCCGCAACAACGACGACGACGACTGCGGAAGCTTGAATCAGGATTCCTGATCGCCCCCCGCGGACAACCCACCACGAATCATCCTTGAAATCGCGCACGCCAACGCAATAATTGGAGTGAAAGGTGCTCCTGCAAGCGCAGCGGCCGCGCACTTGGCTTCTGGCAGGACCTCAATCTCTTGTACAAATACGGCCCGCGCAGTTTCGTTTACCTCGGCGAGAAGTCACCCGCAAAATTCAGCGACATCAAGCAGATGGTCCTTCGAGAGGGCCGAGTATGGATGGCCACCAACCATGGCCTGTGTGTTCACGATCCCGAAGAGCTTCCCCATGCTATGCCTGGCGCCGTTCGCCGGCAAGTGGTTGTGCGGCGGCCAGCGTGACGGTCTGCGGACGTTTGATCCGAGAACCGGAACGTGGGAGGACATCGGCAAGAAGACGGGGATGGAAAAACAAAGGACGACGTACTTGCCTGCAACGTTGTCAGTGCCGTGACAGGAGATCCGGATTACCTGTGGGCGGGCACAATGGGCGGAGGCTTCAGCAGGCTCTCGGGTCTGGGAACGCTCAGCAGTCAAAGCATGGAAGAATGAGGGGCTGGGCCATCCCCCGGCCGCGAACCATCGGGGCCGCCTCTTCGCATCTTTCTGCAATTATCGTTGAAAATGGTTGCCGCATCCATATGATGTACAAAAGGTGGCCGTGCGGTGCGGCCATCGGCAGGAACCGCCCAATCCGAGACGGAGGATTTCGTCGGCGCTTGGGCCGCTGCCCAACGCAATGTAGAATGTGACGGTCGCATGTTCGTATAAAAACTTGACCTTTGGCCGTTTTGGTGTATAATTCTAGTAGAGGCCGAGGTAATGACGGAGCCTGGCCGGCAGCAGCGGCCACTCTCCGGCGTTCTTACAGGATGTCTGGTTATGGCCCTATCACAACATCATTCTTCCTTCCGGAAAACGCGGCGCGACAGGCAATCGTTCGCCAGAAAACAGGCGAGCCGTCAGGAGCTCGACAGTTTTTTTGCTCAATGTCTTGATTTCATTCGGAGCCAGGCAAGCTGTCGGATGAGGACCCCCGGCGCACTGTCGGACGGCATAGCCGCGTTCGCTTTCCAGAAATTCGGGGCTCTGGCTCCGAACGTAATGTGTCATTGGGGCATCGATTCGCCCGAGGAACTCGAGAAGTCTTTTTGCCAATATCTCGTGGCGTGCGGCTCTCGCGGTGCAGGTCGGCCGGCCGGTTTTGCCCAGAGCGAAGCCCTCCAGGCGCTCTTCAGGGGCGAATTCTGGCCGTGAGGTCATCGCAGCTCAACGGCGCGAGAAATCCCGGCAATCCCTCCGTTTTTCCGGTTCTTGAAATATCTCACCCTTATCCTTAATACACCTGTTCGCAAATACGCTCACGTACTTGTAGAGACGCCCCGGTGG
>JABMSA010000607.1 GCA_013202185.1 Planctomycetota bacterium | reverse complement strand
GTCATGATCCTGGGGATTGGGCTTTTGCTCCTGGAGATCAAGCGAGTCAGGGTGGCCAGCTTCCTGCCCGCTCTGGCCATTGCCCCGCTGCTGGTGGCCCTGTGGGGAATGTGGGGGCCTGGTTGAGGGGGTTGGGCACTCCAGGAAGAGATAGGGTTAAATCGTGAGCTAGAGGTGTCTCCCAAAAGTCTTTAGGGTAATCCTTGACTAGCGACCGCTGGTTGAGTAGCTCGTAGCGTAGCGGAGAGCGTATCGAATACTCTGATGAAGAATGCGGACATTGCCATGTACCGCGCCAAGGACCAGGGCCGGGACAATTACCAACGCTACATTCCGGCCATGAACGCTAAAACTCTGAAGTGATCGGTAGTAGCGACCTGAAGTTGCTGCCTGTTTCGGGAGGCACACAAGAAAAACGGCCTTCTTGGCGGAAGAGGGTAGCAAGTAGCCTCAACTGATTGCCGCTTGCCTGCGACGAAGAGAACGCAGGTTTGACATAGCTTGCGTTTGATGTTATAATTGCAATGGCTTTGAAATTCAAAACGTGGGTGCCCACGCCCACCCTCCACGCCAGCCAAAAGCACCCACGTGTTGATGGCTGGCTTTTTGGTAGGATGGGACAAGCAGGACGTATCATGGATTACTCAAAGATGAAGAAGGCTCAGTTGACCGAAGAGATAGGAGCTCTGCAGGGGAAAGTAGCGGAGCTAGAGCACGCCGAGAGCGAGTGCGGCGCGGGGAGCATCTTCACGTGCACACTACCACTAAGAGAAGCAGCCGGGCTGACGCCGGTGGCGGATGATCCGTTGAAGGAGATGGGAAATGCGACAAATGATCAGTAGTCAGTCAAAACAGCGGAGCGAGCAGACTTCGTCAGCCTACTCTCTTCTCTTGGAGATGTTGAAAGAAACAGAAAAGGTTAAGTTCAGAAGTTCGAATTCTGTATTTGTTTCGGACTTTTCAATCAAACAAACTTTGGCTAAAATGAATAGGATGATTCCAATTATTCTAATCGTTTTCCTTTCATTAGTCTCTTGCCGGAAGCCAACGGAAGACGAGGTGTATGCGCCTGACTTTTCCGCTGAACAACCTCATATGGAAACCACTTATATCTTTGGTATTCTTCCATCAGGAAATCCCAGCATGGCACACGAGATATTCAGCCCGATGATGAATTATCTGAATGAGAATATTGATGATGTTCGTTTTGTCGTTGAAACATCGCGAATTTATGCTGAGTTCGATGAAAAAGTGGCTGCCCGAAAATTCCATTTTACATTGTCCAACTCATACCAGACTACAATGGGGATCGATAACGGATATCATGTTTTCGCCAAGATGGCGGGGGACGAAGACTTCAGGGGGATCATTGTTGTCCGGAAAGACAGTGATATCAAAAATGTAAGCGATCTTAAAGGACATACTCTTAGCTTTCCAGCTCCAACCGCTCTGGCGGGCGCCATGATGCCCTTGTTCTATCTGCAGACCCATGGCTTGAACGTCAAAGAAGATGTAACGATAAAATTCGTCGGTAGTCAGGAATCATCGATATTGAATGTCTATGTCGGCAATGTAGAAGCGGGAGGCACCTGGCCTATGGCATGGCGGGCCTTTACCAAGGAAAGGCCTGAACTGCTGGATGAATTGAAAATTATCTGGCGGACGGAGAATCTGCCTAATGCCGGGCTGTTGGCGAGAAACGATGTGCCTGGTGATATCGTCGAGCAAGTCCGGACGCTCATGCTCAAAATGCACCTCTTTCGAGAGGGGCGCCAGTGGTTGAAACCCCTGGCGCTGAGTCAGTGGGAAAGTGCCGAGGACAAGACATACGACCCTGTGCGGGACTTTATTAAGGTGTACCGGGACGTGGTCATCTCATCAGACAGTTTATGGGAGGATTCCAATGAACAATAGTCCCAAAGATCTAATACAAAGTCTCCGTAGTTATTTTGGCCGCTCAATCCGGCGCAGGCTGATACTCGGCATAACGATAGTCAACCTCTTCATTTTCACGGTCTTTATGCTGTTTATCATGGATCGGCAACAGTCTTTCCTGCATGCCCAGAGCATCGAGCAGGCCAACAGTCTGGCCCATGCACTGGCCGTTAACAGTACACCGTGGGTAATATCGGACGATATTCAAGGTCTCAGTGAATTGATTGCCTCACTAACTAGATATCCTGAGCTACGCTATGTCATGATTTTGTCACCACAAGGAAAAGTCCTGGGGCACACCCGGAACGAGAACGTGGGTTTATATGTCAATGACCCTACCAGCCAGCGGCTTATGAATGCGGAACCGGTGCCGCTGCAGTTGGTCATTAATCGGCAAATTGTCGACGTCGCCGTACCTATCCAGGTTAACAATATTCTCGTCGGTTGGAGCCGTGTTTGTCTGGGCCAGGAGAATATCCGCGCTGCATCGGAAAATATCCTTAGAAATGGCGCAATCTATGTTTTTATCGCAATGCTTCCTACTTCTCTTATCGCCTATTTTATGGCATTGGGAATTGGCAGAGGTCTCCATCACTTGGTGACAGTTGCAGATGCTATCCGAAAGGGAGCACGGGATGTGAGAGTCTCGCTTAACAGGGATGACGAAATTGGTCGTCTTGGGAATGATTTCAATCAGATGCTCAACTCCATCGTCAGCCATGAGAAGGCCATCAACCTGGCACATGAAGAACTGGAAAAACATAAGAACCATTTAGAAGAACTTGTAAAAGAACGCACAAAAGAACTGGGTGACTCCAATAACGCACTTGAGATAGCCAAAGAAAAAGCTGAGGCCGCCGACCGCCTCAAATCGGCCTTCCTGGCCACTATGTCCCACGAGTTGCGCACGCCGCTCAATTCCATCATCGGCTTCACCGGCATCATGCTGCAGGGCCTGGCTGGCCCACTGAACGACGAACAGACCAAACAACTGGGCATGGTGCAGAGCAGCGCTCGCCACCTGCTGAACCTCATCAACGACATCTTGGACATCTCCAAGATCGAAGCTGGCCAGTTGGAGATGGCCTCCGAGCTGTTTGACATGCGCACGGTGATCCAGAAGGTGATGCGGACGGTGACCCCTCTGGCCGAGAAGAAGAGGCTGGTACTGGTCTCCGAGGTAGCGCCGGAGGTGGGCCAGATCACCAGCGACCAGCGGCGGGTGGAGCAGATCCTCATCAACCTGCTCAACAACGCCATCAAGTTCACCGAGCACGGGGAGGTGCGCATCGAAAGTGAGGTTAGGGGTAGCTGGCTGATGACGCGTGTGATAGATACGGGCATCGGCGTCAAGCCGGAGGGCATGGATGCGCTGTTCGAGCCATTCCGGCAAGTTGATGCTGGGCTGGCCCGCCAGCACGAGGGCACAGGGCTGGGGCTGTCTATCTGCCAGAAGCTGGTGGAGATGCTGGGCGGTGCAATCTGGGCCGAAAGCGAGTGGGGCGTGGGGAGCACCTTCACCTTCACGCTACCGGTTCAGATTTCCGATTGCGATTTGGCAATCGTCATTCGACATTCGAAAATCGACATTTGAAAGGGGATCGGATAATGACAAGGTCAAAAGTCGAAAATCGGCAATCAAAAATCGGCAATCGAAAATCGAAGATTCTCGTCATCGAGGACAACGAGCAAAACATGTACCTGGTAACCTTCATCCTGGAAAAGCATGGTTACCAGGTTGTCCAGGCGTGGGATGGCCGCGAGGGAATTGAGTTGGCGCGTCAGGTCAAGCCAGCATTGATCCTGCTGGACATCCAGTTGCCGGTCATGGACGGCTACGCCGTGGCACGGGAGCTGAGGAGCAATCTGGCGCTGGCTGATGTTCCCATTGTAGCGGTGACTTCCTACGCTATGGTCGGCGACCGGGAGCGGATTCTGGCGGCCGGCTGCCAGGGCTACATTGAGAAGCCCATCAATCCCGAGACGTTCATGGACGATGTAGAGCGGTATCTACCGGCCCAACCAGCCGGCGGAGGTGGTGACTCATGACCAAGATCCTGATTGTTGACGACAATGAGCAGAACCTGTACATGTTGCAGGTGCTCCTGAAGGGCCACGGCTACGAAGTGGTTTCGGCGGTCAATGGGGCCGAGGCGCTGGACAAAGCCCGGCGCGACCCGCCGGACGTGATTATCACCGACATCCTGATGCCGGTGATGGACGGTTTCACCCTCTGCCGCGAGTGGAAGAAGGACGAGGTGCTGAAGGCCATCCCGTTCGTCTTTTATACTGCCACCTACACCGACCCCAAGGACGAGAGGTTCGCCCTGAGCCTGGGGGCGGAGCGGTTCATCGTCAAGCCGACAGAGCCAGACGTGTTCGTGGGGATGCTGCGTGAAGTCATCGCCGAGCATGAGGCGGGCCGGCTGGTCGTGCTGCCTGGCGCGCCCGTCACAGAAGAGCCGACGGTTTTTCGCGAATACAGCGAACGGCTGGTCAAGAAGCTGGAGAAGAAGGTTTTAGATCTGGAAAGGGAAGCCACCGAGCGCAAGCGGGCGGAGGAAGAAACCCAAGCTAAAAGCCAGTTCCTGGAG
>JABMSA010000606.1 GCA_013202185.1 Planctomycetota bacterium | reverse complement strand
TCTCAGAGGAGACGGGCCACCGGCCCGTCTCTGCAACGCCATCGCCGAGCGCCCTCCGGAATCGGGACGCACACCCCGCCCCGCCCTAAAGGACGGGGTTAGGCGTCTGCGGCAGACGTGAAGCCCCCTGAAGGGGGCTAAAGACCAAGAGCCAATCGACATTGCAATCACCCTCTTTCAAAGAACTAACCGCCGAAGTTGGGCTAGTCCACGCAAACAACTTCTATACCTTCCTGCAAGATCAGGGCGGTGGTCACGCCGTTGCCGTCGCAGAGCGCATCGCCAATGTAAACCTTCCCCTTGCCGCAGGAGGGGCTGCGCGCCTTGAGGTAGGCTTGCTTCACACCGAGGGCTGTTGCCACCCGCAATGTCGCCCGGGCGCCGCGCACAAATTGCTCGGTAACATCCTTGCCGGCGGTGTTGACCACGCTGGCACACCCGCATAGCGCGTCTGCTCCGTCGCCGCCGCAGAGGCAACTGACCGGCCGTGGGGTGGGCAGCCCGCCGAGCTGCTCGGGGCATACGGGCACCAGGCAGCGGTCCGCCAGTTGCCGCATCAGTTCCTTGTTCAGTATGTTTGAGCCGTCGTAACGGGTACTCAGGCCGAACAGGCAAGCACTGACAATAACAGGGTCGGGCATTCGGTTTCTCACAGATCGTAATTGAGAACAGCTTGCTTGATTTCCGCCGCCGCCGATTCCGGATCGTCCGCTGAGATAACAGCCGAGCACACGGCCAACCGCCGCGCGCCGGCCTCGAGTATGCCGCCGGCCGTTGCCGCGGCCACGCCGCCAATTGCGAAGAACGGTATCTCGACGTTGCGCGAGGCATAGCCGACGTACCCGAGCCCCACCGGGGCGGCTGAAGGCTTGGTGGGCGTGGCATTCACCGGCCCCACGCCTATGTACGACGCGCCCGCCTTGATAGCCGCCGCCGCCTGGTCGGGCGAGTGCGTCGACACACCGATGATCTTTTCGGCGCCGAGCAGCCTCCGTGCCTCCGTTGCCGGAAGATCGTCCTGGCCCAGGTGAACGCCGTCGGCATCGACAATTCTCGCGATGTGCGGCCGATCGTTGACGATGAACAGCGCCTCCGCCTCGCAGCAAAGCTCGCGCAGCTTGCGCGCAAGCGCCAGGAACTCGCCGTCGGGCATTTCCTTCTCGCGCAACTGGATCATGTCGGCGCCGCCGCGTATCGCCAGGCGTGCCACGTATTCGGGGTCGCGCCCGCGGCACAGTGCGGTCGTGATCAGCACGTAGAGCCGTGCGGCGGCGAGCCGTTCGTTGGGCGCCAGCCGCGCCGCGAGGCCCTTTTCGACGCTGTAGAGATCGTAGCGCAGCGTTTCGAACGCGGAGGCGGCGGCCGGCTTGAGCATCTTGGCGTACTCTTCCAGCACGCGAAGGCCTTCGCACGCGCGCTTCACGTTCGCGGCGACGACGTCGCGAGCGCCCGGGCGCCGCCGCTCGAACTCGGCGGTCAGCCGTGTGCCGACGTCGCCCACCGTGTCGCGGTGCGCGGCCAGGTCGGCGAGGACGCCCAGGTCGTTGACGGCGGCGAGAAGCCGGTGCCGCATATCCTTGAGAGCGCCCGCCCAGGTCGGACTGTCGAGCGCGAATCGCGCGTGCTCTTCGACAACGCGCAGCGCCTCGCCCGTTCGGTTATAGTTGGCGTCGATTATGCGGAGTATTTGCGAGCGTGAGCTTGCGATGGCCAAATGCCTCCGAAAAGTTTCGTGTGTGATGCCGCACACTGCCTGAAATTCTGTCGCACCCCTCGCCGTTGGTCAGTCGGCCAGCCATTCGGCGAGATGCTCTCGAACGAATGCGTCGTCGTTGAGGTGCGGGTACTGCGCGCATCTCCTCAGGCGATAAAGAATAACCACTCGAGGCTGTTTCATTTTACCTTTCCCGTTCGCAGTATCAAGTTAATTTCGGGGCAGGCCCATCGGCCTCGCGCCGTGCTCAAGCGGCCGGCCGATTTTCGCTTGACAACGTTGTCCGAACACGCTACGATGTTGATATGCCGGATCCGGCACGTTGTTTTCAAGGAGATAACAATGAGAGTTGAAGAAGAGTACCCGGGCGTAATGCAGAATCTCGAGGTCGCCATCACGTCGACCTACAGCCGGCACCCCGAGATGTCGGATCACGACGTGATACGCGTGCTGGAAACGATCATCGACGCCTACGTTGCCGAGAAGCTCGGGCGTTCTCCTCGGCATCTCATCTCGACCGACCTGGAAGGGCTTCTGTTGGGGAACGTTCGAGGCATGTGCGATCTGCGGCTGGGCCACGGCAGCCTGGCGGTCGGCGGACCGGGCGCGGAGGAACTTGGTATCGAACCGATAACCGTAGATGAACTCCTCCTGTGCCTGAAGAGAATCCTGAAATCCGTCGAGAGGTGGAACAAGCGCGGAGGAAGCCAGGGCTATCTGCGGTTCGTTTCGCAATATATCAGGTGACGCCGCGGGGTTCCGTGCTTGTTTAGCGTCTGCCGAGCAATAGCTCGGCCCCACATCCCCTGTCCTTACATAAAGTTACATCGGGGCGGATCGGCCGCGCGCATGCATTTTGCTTGATTTCAGGTCGGGCTTCTGTTACCCTGTGAGCCAGTCTGTTTTTGAGCGTTTGGCCTGCGAGAACGATGTCGAAGACCAGCGGAAAAACAAGGCAATGGAGATCTGTCGGGTGGCAGGGCATCCGGTTCTTGATCCTGAGCGCCTGGCACGTCGCACGCGTGCAGGGCGAACGCACCGAGGGTTATCTGCGCGTCGACGACGACGACGACGGACGCGTGCGGCTGGAACTCCGGTGGATGAAGCCTCTCAAGCGGCCGAAGAGCTTCGACGTCGTCGCCGACAGTATGATTGCGCAGTTGGACAAGTTTTCGCGCAAGAAGCGGCTGGCGTTTACGACAAAGCGCCGCGTGCGGGTGGCCTCGCCGCCCGGAAGAGAATATGAGTGTTTTGAAACCAGGGGCGAGGTAGTATCGTATGGCTGCCTGATGAGATGCCGCACCTGCGGCAGAACGGTCCTCGTGCGCGTGCTCGGGTTGCCCAGGGAAGACCTGAAGACACTCGCGAAGAAGATATTTGAAACATTGACGGACCATCCCGGCGAAGACGGGCTCGATTGCTGGGACGTCTACGACCTGAAGTTTGCACTGCCGCCAAGCTACATGCTCCAGGGCACCAAGCTGCGAACCGGTGCGCTGGAGATGCGGTTTACCGATAAGAAAACGGAGTTGGACATCCGCCGGATCGGCCTTGGCGCGGTACTCCTGAAAGATCGCACGCTCGAGAGCTTCGTTATGGAGCTTTGCTACAAGGAGCTGCGGCCGTTTGACGTGCAAACTGCGAAGATGGACGTGCACGGCCACGAGGGCCTGGGAATCACCGGCCCGATGACGTTTCGCTCGAGGATGCTGTCCAATACAGGCCGCAAACGATACGTTCATGTACATGCGTGGGTCTGCGACGACAGGATTTACGTTTTCAGGATGACCTCGAGAGAACGCGAGGACCCGCTGTTCTTCGAGCTGTCCGGCCGCGTGCAGTGCCACTGAAGAAAGCGCGAAAATGGCAGAGGGCAGTACGTGTTTGGGCTTAAGAAACCGCAGCCGCTCACAAAGGAGCAATCCCGAAAGGCGGTGCCGGTCAAGAATGAAAGCGTAGAAGAAACACGAACAGCGACGGGAGAGGTCGTTCTTTACCTGCCGCGAAAGGAAGCGTGGTGGATAAAGGTGCTGTCGAAGGTGCTCTACATTCCCAAGGGTCGGAAGGTGGCCCTCGACGAGTTGGGCACCACCGTGTGGGATTGGCTCGACGGGCAAATGAACGTTGAGCAGGTGATAAAGAAGTTCGCGGAGAAGTATCGTCTCAGCAAACGCGAGGCGGAACTCTCGGTGGTTGCCTACTTGAGGACCCTTGCCAAGCGGAGCCTGATAGGCATAGCCGTTTTCGATGCTCCGGCGCCCGACGGCAAAGCGGGCGGCCGCAAGCACGGGAACAAGAAAAACAAGAAGAAAAAACGCTGATAGTGGCAGCGGCGAGCCGGCGCCGGCAACAAGCCGATCGGCTCGGTCACACAGGGCTGAGGACGGTATGGTCGACGAGATGTTCGATGGAGAATCCGGTCAGAAGATCGGCAAACAGATTGTACTCCCGATGCGGAAGGCAATCGAGATCAGCTTCAAGAGCCTGAAGATCCGCTTCTGGCGGTCGATGATCACAGTCAGCAGCATCATCCTCGCGATCGCCTTCCTGTCGCAGATTCTTATCGGGTCTTCTATTATCAGGTCCCTCAAAGGCGGCTCCAAACGATCGGTCGAAGCCCGAGTGGCCGCAATGAAAGCGATGAAGGCCGCGATCGGTGTTGACGACAGCGAAGAATTGATAGCGCTCAACAGAGATCTTCGCAATCTGGATGCGCGCATCGAGGTGCTCAAGGAAGAACTGAGCGAGGCCGCTCAAACCGAGGTGGAAGAACCGGAGGGCGACGAAACCGGAAAAACCGGCAGCGACGCGCTGGCGGCGCTCGAGCGAAGGGTCATTGATTTGCACGCACAGATCAAGGCCGTGGAAGACAAAATCGGCGCGGAGGCCGGCGCGGAATTGATAGCCTCGAACAATTTGCTCATCGAAGAGCGCAACAGGCACGACGTCCTCAAGATGGCGCTCGAGGGAGGCGGCGGCGAAAGCAAGGAAGCCGTAGGGTCGGCAAGCGACGCGCCCCAGGGGTTCTTCGCCGGGTTCGAAGCCAGAGACTACTGGCTGGTATCGATTGCGTTGATCGTGTGTTTTGTAGGCATCGTCAACGCGATGCTGATGTCGGTGACCGAGCGCTTCCGCGAGATCGGCACCATGAAATGCCTGGGCGCACTCGATTCCTTCATCGTCAAGCTCTTCGTGCTCGAGTCGATGTTCCAGGGCTCGCTCGGAACGTTCATGGGGATAATCCTCGGGGTGGTGCTCTCGATTCTGCGCGCCTGGTGGCTGTATGGCTCCGACAACTTCAGGTTTTTCCCCTGGTCGGGAATGCTGGCCTGCATGGCACTGTCGCAGGCCGTAGGCACGCTGCTCACGATAGTGGCGGCCACATTTCCGGCACGCGCGGCCGCAAGGATGCAGCCGGTCGATGCGCTGAGGGCCGAACAATAAGATGATGGAACAACAGAACCGCAGCAATCTTGCGTCAGGCACTGACCGCCCCCGGCGCTGTTGCAGGAGACGACTGTGAAACAGAGCATAGTTCGCACAAGAGGCGTAACGAAAATCTACAAGATGGGCGATATCGAGGTGCATGCACTCAGAGGCATCGACCTCGAGGTCACCACCGGCGAATACGTGTCGATCATGGGCCCGTCGGGTTCCGGCAAATCTACAATCTTCAACATGATCGGCGCACTCGACAAGCCCACCGTGGGCAAGGTCTACATTGAAGAGGTAGACGTAGCCCAGCTCGACGCCTACGAACTGGCGTGGCTGCGATGCAGGAAGATCGGATACATCTTCCAGACCTTCAACATCATCCCCGTCATGACCGCCCTCGAAAACGTTACGCTCCCGATGACATTTGCGGGCCTGACCACCGACGAATCGCGCGACAAGGGCGCCGTGCTGCTCGAGCTCGTGGGCCTTGGCGACCGCCTCGACCACAAGCCATTCGAGCTGTCGGGCGGGCAACAGCAGCGCGTGGCCGTGGCCAGGGCGCTCGCCAACGACCCCACGCTGATCCTCGCCGACGAGCCGACGGGCAACCTCGACCTTGCAACGGGCCGCGAAATCATTGACCTGCTCAAGAAACTCAACGAAGAAAGAGGTGTGACGGTCATCTCGAATACGCACGACCACAAAATGGTGAGCGTGTCTGACCGCATCGTACGAATCCAGGACGGCCAGATCGAACGGATCGAAGACACCAGCGACCTCAACATCACCCTGGGCTCAATTGACGGTGAAACCGAGTAAAGAGCGAGAGTCTTTCGTTGCTGCCTGATTTTGCAATTCATATCATGCCGGCGCTCGGCAGCAACGCCTTCAGCTATCGCTTTGCCGAAGCATGGCCCGCATGGTGGATCGTGGCAGGCGGGCTCGTATTCCTGGCCTACATTGTCTACAAGTACGAAATCGGCACCGCCCTTCCAAGGCACAAGGTCTTCCTCGGCATAACGCGGGCACTCGCGCTGCTGCTTCTGCTGGCGATGATCTTCAGGCCCGTGCGCGTGTCCGAGCAAACGCATATCAAAGACTCTGTGCTCGCGGTAATGGTCGATACATCGCTGAGCATGGAAATGCGCGACGAATGCCGCGACCGCTCGAGCGGAACAGCCCTCGCCATAGCGGCCGGCATCGCGCCCCCCGAGACCCGGCAACTCTCCGCCGATCAGCAGGCACAATTGAACCTGCTCAACCGCGCGCAGCTTGTGGCCAGGGTGATGGACCACACCGGCCGGGACCTCCTTAGAGAGCTGCAGGAAAAATGCACGCCTCGCCTGCATACGTTTTCAGCGAAGGTCGACGCCCGTGAGTGGCCGGATGAAGCGGGCGGCCTCGCCGACGTTCTGAAGCCGGAAGGCCGGACGACCGGCATCGGCGATTCCATTCGCGACATAACCCGCCAGCTCAAGGGCCAACGCATTGCCGGGCTGGTCATCATCACCGACGGGCAATCCAACATCGGCCGCGACCCCGTGGCCGCCGCAAAGGAGTATGCCCTCGGCCGCGAAGAGCCGTTTCCGGTTTTCACCGTGGGCGTGGGCGATCCGGCAGAGCCCAAAGACATCGAAGTCCTCCAGATATTCGGCAACGACATCGTGTTTGCAAAGGACCACGTTCTCTTCAACGTGGCCATCAACAGCAGCGGCTTTGCCGGCAGGCGCACGACGCTGAGGATAAAGGCCGGCGACAGGATCCTCGCGGCCGAGAGCATCGAGCTCAAAGACAACCAACTCCAGCAGATCCCGATGAGGTTCAAGATCGACAGCCCCGGCAAGTACGAATGCACGGCCGTTGCCGAGCCGCTCGACGACGAAATAACCACCAACAACAACCAGTCGTCGCCCCACCTGCTGGAGGTCGTCGACCGCTCGGTTCAGATTCTTGTGGTCGCCGAGAAGCCCACGTGGGAGTACCGCTATCTCAAGAATTACCTCATCCGCGACACGTCGATGGAAGTGAGCCTGCTGCTGCAATCGGCCGATCCCGAGTTCTTCCAGGAAGGCACCAAGCCCATCAGCGAGTTCCCGAAAACGCGCGAAGAGCTTTTTGCCTACGACGTTGTTGTGCTGCTCGGAGCCAACGCCGCGCGATTGTCCGATGCCGACCTCCGCAATCTGCACGCGTTTGTGGAGACCGTGGGCGGCGGCCTGCTGGTGGCCGCACACGAGGACCATCCGCCGTCGATC
>JABMSA010000605.1 GCA_013202185.1 Planctomycetota bacterium | reverse complement strand
CCTCAGACTTCACCATCGACGTCAGCGTCAACGGCCAGGACTGGACGACGGCGGCGACTGAAACCGGCTACACGCCGCAGACCGGGGTGTGGTACGAAAAAACTTTCACTGACCAAACCGCCCGATACGTACGGATCGCGGTCCCGTCGAGCAGCCTCTACGCCGCGAACGGAAAATACTACACCCAGATCGCCGAGCTCGACGCTTACGGAGAGACAAACACCGCATCGGAACTGAGCGTGTCGGATGCAACCTGCTCCAGCGCACTCTACAACACATACGTGGCAGCCAATGCAACCGACGGAAACGCCAACACGTTCTGGAGCTGTCAGGCGGCGGCGTCTGCCCAGACGGCCTCGCTGACGCTGGATCTAGGGTCCACGCAGAGCGTCGGAGGCGTGCGGGCATTGCCGCGCAGCAACGTCGCAGAGCTGTTCCCCAGCAATTTCGCAATACAGGTCAGCACCAATGCCGTTGACTGGACGCCGGTCGCCTCCGAGACCGTCTACGCGGGCTACACCGGAATATGGTATGAAAGGAACTTCAGCCAACAGAGCGCACGCTATGTCCGCCTGGCAATCTCGGCCACAAAGGAGTACACGCCCAACGGCTTGTACTACGCGCAGATCGCCGAATTCGACGCGTACCCGCCCGTCGTCGACGCCATCGAACTAGGGTGGACAGCCCCCGGCGCCAGCGGAAACATAGGCACCGCCGCAAGCTACGAGGCCAGGTACAGCACATCGGAGATAACATCCCAGGGAATATGGGACGCCGCAACCGGGCTGCCAGGCGAGCCCACCCCGTCGGCCGCGGGAACCAATCAGACGATGAACGTCAACCTGGCCGACCTCCCCACGGGCACACGCGTGTACTTCGGAATCAGGACAACCAACGCCGACGCCAATGTATCCGGCCTCTCCAACTCTCCCTACATAGATACACCCGCCGCGCCCCTACCGCTCGCGAAGCAACAAATGCTCCCCGGCGACGCCAACGGCGATTGCTCCGTAAACCTTCTCGACATCGTGTTCATTGGTCAGAGGCTGGGCCAGGACGTCCGCACCGCAGACAACTGGCGGGCCGACGTGACCGGCGACGGCAGGATCGACGTCATGGATCAGGTGCTGGTGCGAAAACACCTTGGCGCAGAATGCCGGTGAACCGTGCATATGGCAAGTCGCCCGCGACTGCCCCTTGAAATAGCTCGAGCCGGGCGCCAAACCGTGCTCCGGGAGGGTAAGAGCGGGGGCACCCGGCTCGAATATATGTTTTGCCGCTTTGCCGCGAACTTGCGGCTTGTTTCACTCGACCGTCACGCTCTTGGCGAGGTTGCGCGGCTTGTCCACGTCGCAGCCTTTCATTGTCGCAACGTGGTACGCCAGGAGTTGAAGCGGCACAACGGTCAACAGAGGCGTAAGCGGCTCGGGAGCGTCCGGCACGTAAACCACATCGTCGGCGATGTTGTTTATCAATGCGTCGCCTTCCGTGGCGATGGCAATCACCTTGCCTCCTCGAGCTTTTACCTCCTTCATATTCACCAGTATCTTATCGTAGATGCTGTCCTGAACAGCAATAAAAACTACGGGCATATCGGGTGTGATCAGTGCGATGGGCCCGTGTTTCATTTCGGCGGCGGGGTAGCCTTCCGCGTGAACGTAGCTGATCTCCTTCAGCTTCAGGGCTCCCTCGAGCGCTATGGGAAAACTGTAGCCCCTTCCAAGAAAGAGCGAATTCTCCGCCTTACGGTAGTACTTCTCCGCGAGGTGTTGCACCTGCGATTCAACTTCCAGCACTTTCGATATCTGATCGGGTATGTTTTCGAGCGCCTGGATCATCTTGATCCCTTCGGCCGCGCCCACGCCTCTTGCTCTGCCGAGCATTAGGCTGATGAGATATAGCACCACCATCTGCGAGGTGAACGCCTTGGTGCTTGCCACGCCGATCTCGGGCCCGGCGTGGATGTAGACGCCGGCGTCGGACTCGCGCGCGATTGTGCTGCCCACTACGTTCGAGATAGCCAGAACAGGCACCCCGCGCCGCTTCGCTTCGTTCAGGGCCGCAAGGGTATCTGCCGTTTCGCCCGACTGGCTTATCACCAGCACGATCGTGCCGGGCTCGATGATCGGATTGCGATAGCGGAATTCCGACGCATACTCCACCTCCACGGGAACTCGTGCTATGTCTTCGATCATGCATTCGCCGATCAGGGCCGAGTGCCATGCGGTGCCGCAGGCGCTTATGATGATCCGCCGGGCGTCTAGAAAGGTGTCGCCGAGATCCATCAACCCGCCGAGCCGAACTTCGCATTGTTCGCGATACAGCCTGCCGCGAAACGCCGCCCTCACCGTCTCGGGCTGCTCGTGGATCTCCTTGGCCATGAATGTGTCGAAATTGTTCAGGCCGATCATTTCGATGTCCCAGTCCACCTCGGTAACCTTCTTGGTGGTAGGAACATTATCAATTGTGAGCGACCTGAATCCGTCGGGCTTCAGTATGGCGATCTCATTGTCGTCGAGGTAAATGATCTGCCTGGTATGCTCTACAAGCGCCGACACGTCGGACGCCACGTAGTATTCATCGTCGCCCACTCCGATGACGATCGGCGAGCCGTTGCGGGCCACAACAATCGTATCGGGGCATTGGCGGCACATCACGGCGATGCCGAAGGTGCCGATTATCCGCTTGAGCGCCTGCTGTACCGCCGCCGCCAGGTCATCGCCCTCGAGGTATTTTTCCACGAGATGCGCGATCACTTCAGTGTCGGTTTCGCTGGTAAACGTGTGGCCTTCCTGCTCGAGCTGAGCCTTGAGCTTGTCGCAGTTTTCAATGACACCGTTGTGGACGAGGTAGACGTTGGCGGAGCAGTCGGTGTGAGGATGGGCATTGGCTTGCGTTGGTGCGCCGTGCGTTGCCCAGCGGGTGTGTGCGATGCCGACGCTGCCGGCCAGGTCGATGCCGGCGATCTGCTTCTCGAGATCGGCTATGCGCCCGACCGATCTTGTGCACGTGATGCCGCCGGGGCCGCGCACCGCGATGCCGGAAGAGTCGTAGCCGCGATACTCGAGGCGTTTGAGGCCCTCGATGAGGATGTCCCGCGCGCAGCGCTTACCGGTGTAGCCAACTATTCCGCACATTTGCCATCTATCTCCTATGTTATGAGTTTCGGAAATCCAAGTATCTTTTTTCACCCCAAAGAATGTAGGGAATAGCGAATTATACGCCATTACTTGCGAGTGTTGAGTCTGCGCCACAATCGTTGCCGCTGAGCATCACATCTCCGCAATTCGACAACAAGGACGACGATTCAGCATTCGCCCGCACTCAAACCCGAAGATCTGCGCTCTACACGTTCCGCGCCCTGAGCTGGCCGCAAGCGGCGTGGATATCAACGCCCCTCGCCTTGCGAACAGTAACGTTGACACCGCGCCGGCGAAGCACTGCCATGAATTCATCCACGCCTTGCTCCGTGGCCGGCTCGAGCCCCAGCTCCGGCACAGGGTTGAACGGTATGAGGTTCACGGTGCACGGGTAATTCTTCAGCCTTCGGGCGAGTTCTTCGGCGGCGGCAACACCGTCGTTCATCCCGGCGATCAGCGCGTATTCGAAAGTGATCTCACGGCCGGTCTTCGCGAAGTAGTGGCGCGCCGCGTGCAGGATCTTGTCCATGCCAAACTTCCGGTTGACCGGCACGATCTGGTTTCGCATGAGGTCGTTGGACGCATGCAGCGAGATCGCAAGGTTTATCTGCAAGCCTTCGCCGGCCAGTCGTTCTATCGCGGCGGGTATGCCTACGGTCGAAACGGTTATCCTCCTCGCGGCGATGTTGAACGCCCACGGCGCGTTGAGAATCTTGATCGCCATGAGCACCTCCTTGTAGTTTGCGAGCGGCTCGCCGATGCCCATGACCACGATATGTGTGATGCGGCTGCCGGCGGCGCGCGCCGCGTGGAGGACCTGCTCTACAATCTCGCCGGCGGCCAGGTTGCGCTCGAAGCCGCACAAGCCCGACGCACACAGTATGCACCCCATCGCGCAGCCCACCTGCGTGCTGATGCAGCACGTAAGCCGCTCGGGCGCGGGTATGAGCACCGTTTCTATTCGTTTGCCGTCGAGCAGTTTCAGCAGCAGCTTCGTCGTCTTGTCCGACGCCGTAAGCGTCTCCTCGACCTGCGATCGGTAGAGGTCGAACCGGCCGGCCGCACGGGCGCGGAAATCCTTCGAAAGGTTCAGCATCTCGTCGAGTCCAGCCGCGAGCTTGCCGTAGAGCCAGTCGACCATCTGCCGGCCGCGAAAAGCCCGGGCTCCCATCGCGACACAGGCGTCTTCGATCTCATCGAGCATCATGCCCGGCACATGCAGCCGCATTTCGTCTTTGCCCGCCATGAAAACTCATTCTATCAGCGCAGCGCCGCGAAAGGAATGATAATCAGGCGGGTGGCCGCCGGCCGCGTGGGCTGGCTGGCTTTTCGTCCCCCTTATTCTGTGGAGCGGTACTTAGCCCCGTTCTTTTGGGCGGGGCACTCAACACAGCCCAAATGATCATTCGTTCAGCACTTGCGCGGCAGGGGACGTGTGTTGGGGGCAACCGGTACTCGCTACCGAACTTCGCCTCCTGCCGCACAAGGCGGCAGGGGAGCCCGGCACAAGGCTTTTGGTAACGTCCCAAAGAGAAACTCTCTGCAGCCCCTTTCAAGAGGCTTTACAGCCAGCCGGTCAGGCGTCTCGGCCAGACATGTCCTTTATGGTCTTGATTTGCGCGTCGCGATGCCCTACAATTATATTCTTCAGCATCGCCCTGAATTCTCGGACTGCTGCAATGACACTCAGGACAACGCAAGAAATCATGCACGCAGCATGCAGCACCGCAACCGTCGTTCCGGCGTTCAATATTCCGTACCTGCCGATGATGGCTCCGGTTGTGGAGGCGCTGCGTGATGCCGGCGCTTTCGGCCTTATCGCGGTCGCCCGCCTGGAATGGGAAAAATTCGAGTCGGGCAGCCCGCGCGCGATATACGAAGAATATCAACGCGTAAAGGACGAACGCTACACTCGGCTGCACATGGACCACGTGCCGGTCATCGATGAAGACAACCTCCGCGTGGACTACGAGGCGATCCTCACGCAGGCGGCGCAGCTCGGTTATGAGTCGGTGATGGTCGACGGCTCGCGCCTTCCGCTGGACCAGAACATTGCCGCCACAAGGCGCGTGGCCGACATGGCCCACGCAGCCGGCGTTGCCCTCGAGGCCGAGCTTGGCGCCGTGCTCGGGCACGAAGCGGGCCCGATGCCCCCATACGAAGAGATATTTGCCTCCGGCAGAGGATTCACCGACCCCGACGAAGCCCGCCGGTTCGTGGAGGAGTCCGGCGCCGACTGGCTGTCTGTTGCCATTGGCAGCGTGCACGGGGCGATCTCGGCGGCGAAGAAGCGCGAAAAGAAAATCGCCGCGCGTCTCAACATCGAACAGCTCGACAAGATCCGCCAGGCGGCGAATGTGCCGCTGGTGCTTCACGGCGGAAGCGGGATACCCAAGAAGTACATCCTCGATGCAATCAAGCACGGCATCGCGAAGGTCAACATCGCCACGGCCATCCGCCAACCATACGAGGTCCTGCGCGACGAATCCATCGAGGAGGCCAAGCGGGCGGCGTACGAGGCCGTCCGACAAATACTTCGCGACGAGCTGGACGCCGAAGGCTCCGCACAAGACATAAACCCAACATGAATACAGGTGAGCAATCCCGTCAACACATTGATATGTTGAGGCGAACACACATGGATATCATCAAGGAGAAT
>JABMSA010000604.1 GCA_013202185.1 Planctomycetota bacterium | reverse complement strand
TCCTTGTTCAAGGTAACGACGAGTGCATTGGGGCCGCCGGGGGTCATGACGAGCTTGTCGCCGTCAATGGCGGGCGACATTGACATGAGCCATTTGGGTGCCTTGCCTTTGTATTCGGCAACGATGTTCTTGCTCCAGATTTTCTTGCCGTCGGCGGCGTTGAGGCAATGAAGCTGGCCGGAGCGGCTGAGTGTGTAGACCTTGCCGTTGTCCACCGCCGGCGTCGACCGGGCAAAGCCGAAATTAGATGCTCCGGGCTCGGAGTAGGTGAAGGCCCATGCCTCCTCGCCGGTGGTGAGATCGAGGGCGCGGACGATGTCGTTTGTGCCCTTGTGGTCGATGATGAATACCTTGCCTCCGGCGGCGGCCGGCCCTGCGAATCCGCCGTCGGTTAGGTTCAGCCTCCAAAGCTCTTTTGGCGGCTTTTCGTTCCATGATTTGTTTATGCCTGTTTCGGTCGAGATGCCGGTGGCGCTCGGACCGAGGAACCGGGGCCAGTCGGACGCGAACCCGTGAACAGACAGACAGACGATCGAGACAACACACAAAGCCGTGACAACTACTTTCTTCATTCTTTTTATCCTGCTGACAAAACCATCCAAAGAAAACAGAACACATCTATTTCAGATCAAACCAGGCGAGTGCCTCTTTGTTTCTAACTGCCGGTTTGGCGCAATCGCTGATCGAGGCTTCGATGTTTGCGGGGTTGTGCCCCGATGCCCCTATTCGACGAGATCGTCGTCATCCGGCTCCTCGGGTTTTTCGGTGATCTCGGCGACGATGAGCACCGGTTGTGAGGAGACGATCAGTGCTCCGGTCTCTTCCTCGCCTTCGTCGAGCGTGCGGCCCTTGCCGTAGATGTTGTAAATCATTTTAAGATTCGGCGGCAGGGGCATGATCTGTTTCAGGCGGCTCCAGGCGACAATGACCAATTCGTTGAGGCCGGTGAATTCGTATACGTTGAGGCCGTGCGGGTCTTCTGCGACGATTCGGCACGACGTGACGCAGCCGAGCAGCTTCGACAGCGTAGCGTAGGCCTTGGCTGCGGGTCGGCGCGAGAGGTCGGGATACAGCAGCCCGTCGGCGATGCCGCCATCGCGGCCGCTTACAAGGTTTTCCCAGAACACGCAATCGGCGCCGTGTGCCATGGCCGTGGCATGAAGCTTCACGAGAAAACGCGCCTGGGCCTCGGCAGGAGCAGGAACGCTCCCGGCGGAAGTAACCCAAATGGGCTTTCTCATTTTGTGCTTCTTGAGTGCCGCGCCGAAGCGGTCGAGTTGGTCTATGACGGCCGCGAGTTCGGCGGCCTCGTCGAAAGGTTTCGGGGCGGCTGCGGGCGGCTGCTCTTCTTCGTTGTTTGCCTCGGGTGCGCCGGGGTCTGTTTCGGGGGCATCTGCGGCCCCGCCGGCGTCTGCGGCCCCGCCGACGTCATCGGTCTCGGCGGTGTCGTCGGCTTCTACAGCATCTTCGTCTTGCTCGTCTTCGCCCTCTGCCGCCTGTGCGGGGGCGGGTCGGACGCCGGTGAAGGCCACGCTTGCGATGTCGAAGTATTTGCCGGCGCCGAGCGCAAGGGTGCTCTCGAACCAGGCCGGGTCGGTCGTTGTTCCCATCAGGATGATGCTGTTGCGGTCGGCTTGGCGGGCTTGTGTGTATGCGGTTTTGAGAAGGCCCACGTATTGCCCGGGTGAGCCTTCGAAGTAATCGGGGTCGTCGGGCCGTTCCCATATTTCCCAGAATCGAATGCGGTCTTTGTATCGGTCGACGACCGCCTTTACGTGTCTTTCCCAGTGGATGGAATTTGGCGGCTGAATGGTTCTGTTTTCAGTTTCTGCATTGGTGTCGTGGCGTGCCCAGATGGCGCATCGTCCGAGCACGGGAAGAAGATCGAGGCCGAAGGCTTTCGTTCTTTCGACGACGTGGTCGGTGCGCGTCCAGTCGTGTTCGCGGAATTTCGGTTCAATGGCGTCCCATGCGATGGTCTCGCGGTTCCAGCCGATGCCGGCGAGCGTGACCTGCAGGTCGTATGGCGCTGCTGCGGCCTGCGGGTGCGTGACAACGCCGTTGGCTCCGAAGGGGCTTACGATTGAACTTGTGACCTCGATGGTCGCTGAGCGGTTGAACACTTTGTCCTCAACGGCATAGCGCGTGCAGCCGGCGAGCAGCAAAGCTGCCATGATCGGGATGACATATCGAATGTGCATCGTGCTGACCCCTTCTTTTGCTGGTTGCGGATCGCACACGTTCCTTTGCATAATCATACTCTATTCAATCGGGCGTGAAAAGTCAAAGGGATTTTCCGGTACGGCGTGCGTGGCTTCGGGGCCGAGATGTGCGGCCGCGGGTTGCGCCAGGCAGGTGCCGGCGTTCACGATTGAGGAGGAGGTCGAGGGGAAAGCCGTAACCGTGAGTTCTTCGGTGCGCGCTATGGCTGCGCGCACGTGTCGTTGAGTCTGTTGCGCACGTAGAGCATGTCGAGGACGTTGATCCAGCCGTCGTCGTTCACGTCGTAGGCGGCGTTCGAAGGCGGGCTGTTGACGTTTGCGTTGAGGTGGTTGCGGACGGCGATCATGTCGAGGATGTTGACGAAGCAGTCGCCGTTGACGTCGCCTTCGAGGGGCGGGGGAGGAGGCTCTATATTGTAGAGCAGTTGCAGCTCGAGGCCGTTTTCGGAGACGACGAGGTAGAAGAGGGCGGGGGCGGCGGTTGGGAAGCCGGCGGCATCTATCGAGGTCGCGCTGTCATCAAAGCCCGTGATGGGCGCGTCGGCCTCGGCGATTTTCCAGGTGTAGGAGCCGGCCGGGTCGAAGTTGGCTGCTTCGCCGGGGGTGTCGCCGTCGAACGATACTATCTCGACGGTCAACGGGTTGAGTTGTGTGGCTGTGAGTGCGAGGCTTGCGCCTGCGTCGAGGAAGTTCCAGTTGGTGGCTGCTGTTCCTGCGGCGTTGTTGATGGCAACTTCGAAGGTGCAGCCGGCGAGCTGTGCCGAGCCGCAGGTGAAGGTCTGGATACCGTCGACGGTGAGGCTGGTAGTGGGCGTGACCGCTCTTGGGAAGAGGCGTGTGCCGTTTTCCATCGTGAGCTTGCCGTTGATGGCGGCATTGCCGGCGATGGTGTTTTGTTTGTCGCCGGGGTCGAATGTGCTTGGCCAGTAGACCGTGCCGGGGGGCGTGGCGACGGCGCAGTCGCCCGTGACGGTGCATGTGTCCAGCTCGACGGCGCCCTGGTCTACGAGGAGGCCGCCGGTGCATCCGAGGGTGTTTCCCTGGAATCTCAAGAATCCGGTGCCGACTTTTCTCAGTTGCCCGGCGCCGTCGATAGGCCCCTGGAGTGTCACGGTGTAGGCGTAGGAGTCGCCGGGCGATCTGTAGAATTCCCAGATGGTAACACCTATTGTGGCGTCGGTTTGCACGGTTATCGGATAGTTCTGCGTGAGCTTGTAGGAGGGGTGCCCGAACTGTGTGATGAATCGGAACGCGCCGTGGTCGACATTGTGTGCCCGGGAGTGGACTGCCAGGCCATGACCGTTGAGTGTCATCGAGGCGGCCATCTGCCAGCCGTCGCTCTTGGCACTGATCATCGATCCGGCCTCGACGACGATATTGGCATTGCCGAAGTAGACGAAGTTGCCGCCGGGGTCATTCCAGAAGCCGCCCACGTAGGCGCCGGATTGTGTTCTGAAGGTGCCGGTGAAGCCGTTCCAGTTGGGCCAGCCGTGCATTTTGAGCTGCGTCGAGGAGTCTACCCGCAGCTCGCCTGCGCCGATGAGGTTCTTCGGGGCGGTCATTACTTCGTTGTGGTCGATGGTGAGCACCTTGCCTGCGGGTATCTCGATGTAGCCCCGGGCGTCGCAGGCTTCGGAAAGCTTGTGCAGGGTTGAGTCGGCGTTGAACGTTACGCAACTGTTGTACGGGGCGGAGCTGTTGCCGTCCCATACCAGCAAGTTGATGTAGAGCGGCTGGTTTACGGAGATGACGCGGTCGTTTGTGCCCGAGCTTCCCTGGCCGTCGACGGTTGGGATGTGTGCTTCGTGTGGGAGGATGTTGCTCGTCCAGTTGGCCGCATCGGACCAGTTGCCGTCGTTGTTCTTGTTGGCTGGGAGGGTCGCCCCGCCATCCCATGTTGTGGTGGCGCTCTGGTCCCATGTTCCGGGGCCGCTGACCGTGCCGCCGATGTCGACGGGCATGGCCTTGAGGGTGGCGCCGGCTGCTATGAAGATGTTGCCCATGATCGGTGCGGTAATCTGCACCTTGCCTTCCATGATGTCGAGGGCCTCGCCGTTTGCGTTCTGATTGATGTTCATGCCCGCGAGGATCAAGAGGCCCGCGCCGGTCTTGATTACCTTGCCGGTCCCTGCCAGCCCTACCTCGAGCTGAACTTGCCGCCGCCGGATCCTGAAGGTCGAATCGCTGTTGAGTGTGAAAGGCGCAGCGGTCGACGCCGCCTGGTCCTTGTCGTAGTCGAATGTTGGCGTGGCGGAGCCGTTGCCGTTGTGGAAGATGGCATTGCCGATGGCCAGCCCGGGCAGGACATCGTTCTTTATCAGCAGCGTGCCGCCCTCATTGATTGCTACGTTGGCGGCATTGCCCAGGCCTGAGTATTCGGTGTAAACGGTGCCGCCGTTGATGACTATGGTGCCGGTGAAATCGTCGCTGAGCGCGCTGAACGGGTAGACCTTGGCGTCGCCGGTGCCTTCCTTGACATACCGGCCGTTGCCGACGGACCCGAACATGTGATTGTCTGTGTTGTTGCCGCCAAAGGTGAACGTGTGGCCGTTGAGTTCGATGCGTGGACGATTGGAGCCCATCGGCTCGTTGGCGATCATCGTTCCGGCGTTGAGGTCGGCATCGAGCCGTAGCGTGTTTGGTGCATTCGAGGGCACCTGCATGCGAAGAGAATGGATGGTGGTGTTGGTATCGATGCTGATGATGCGCTCAACGGCACCGCTGTTGACCGGGATGATGACGTTGTCGTCGGGGGCCGGCAGTGAATTGTCCTGCCAGTTGAGCGGGTTGCTCCAGTTGCCGCCGTTGTTGGGATCACCGTTGCCGTCCCAGGTGATGTCGAGCCCCAGTGCGCCACCGGCGGAGGCCAGCACAACGGCCAAGGCAAAAGCGGCCGCCACTGGGAGCTTGTTCAGGGCAAATATGCGTGTAG
>JABMSA010000603.1 GCA_013202185.1 Planctomycetota bacterium | reverse complement strand
TCCACCGAGGGCGTTTCGCACCCTGATGATGTCGAGGATGTTGACGGCGCCGTCGCCGTCAATGTCTTCTTTGGGGGCGTCGATGCAGATTTCCAGCCCCCACTTGACAAGTGTGCCGACGTCTTGGGGTGTGTGGTCGGATACGGTTAGCTTCCAGTCGGCGGCGGCCATCTCGCCGCGAAAATCCCACTGGGTGTCGAAAGTGTAGGCGAAGCCGCCGTGGTCGTTGTCGCCGGGCGACTTGAGAATGTTGACGGTGCCGGAGGGCGATTCGATTGTCAGCCCAATGTCGCCTATGCGGGGGTGGTCAACTTCAACGGTAACCGCTACGGCTCTGATGGCGAGGTTCCTGGGCAGGTTGATGATGTTGGTGATGCCGGCGGGGTCGTTGTCGGGAATTCTGCGGGGTGTTGCGTTTGCCGAGGCGTATTTTTTCGCCCAGGGAATCGTCGCGGAGAGAGCCGAGAAGGCGTTGACGCGGCCGGCGGCGACGGTCTTGCCGGCGAGCGAGCCGATGCTGTCGACGCCTTCCATTATCATCAGCCGCAGGTTGCGCACGCCCATCCCGGGAAACATCGTCCGCATGAGCGCCGAGATGCCCGCCACTTGCGCCGATGCGAATGAGGTGCCGTTGGCGTGGCAGAAGCGGTTGTGGTATATATCTGGTAGCCGGGTGCGGCGAGGTCAACGGTTTTGCCTCCGAAATTGGAGAAGCCTACGAGGCTGTCGGCCTCGAAGTGAGAATAACTGTGGCCGATGTAGCTGGCATTTATCACCTTGGCGCCCTGTGCAACGGCGTATTCTATCGCCTCGATGGCGGCAACTGACGAGAGAAATGGCAGGCTCGGGTCGCCGCCGATCTTGAGGGGCAGTATGTGCACCTGCCAGGCTACCCCGGTAATGCCGACGGCATTGTTGGCAACGGCGCCGATTACTCCGGCAACTTGTGTGCCGTGGCCGAAGATGTCGGCCGGATCGTTGTCTTGACCCATGTTTGAGAAACTGCCGCAGAGGAAATCCCAGCCGCGGATGTCGTCGACGTAGCCGTTGCCGTCATTGTCGATGCCGTCATTGTCGATGCCGTCGAGCTTCTCGCTGGAGTTGGTGTACATGTTGGCGGCTAGATCGTTATGATCGTACTGCACGCCGCTGTCGATCACGGCAACAACAACGCCTGAGCCGCCGGTGGTGAGCTCCCACGCCTGCGGCATTTGCATCTTGGCAATCGCATACTGCTCGAGGAGGCTGGGGTCGTTGGGCTCTTGTGCTGAGATGGCCCGCACGTAGTCGGGCTCTACCGACGCGACGCCGGGCAGCCTGCGGGCGATTCTCATTGCTCGGGCCACCGGCAGGTCCTTGGGGGCGAGCCACATCTGCGCGCGCGCAAGCTCAAACTCGCGAACAAGCGTGAAGCCGATGTTTCTGATGCTGTCGGCACACGCCTTCTCGCCGTCGGCCAAACGAATGAGCACGCGCCCAGGCGCCACAGGGATGCCGTTGACACGCTCGAATTCGCCGTCCGCCAGGCACCGACAGGTAAAGCCGCCGCTCAAGAGGACCAAGAGAAATCCATTGACGAACAATCGCATTGTTCTGTCTTCTGTTGGTCGCTTGTCAATGCATGAACACACAACTCATGATGGATCGAGCCGCTATTTATTCAGCAAAAAAATGCCAAATGTTGCGGCTCATCTGCGCAACGTCTGGACAATTTCGTAACGTGTTGTTGTGCAATCACTTACAACGATTGTGTTTTTCTCTGGCAGCACCTGCAAGAGCCCCGCCGCCGGAGCGATGGTGCCTGAACGAACATGCAGGCTTCACAATGCAACTGCTGTTCCTGTCAAACTCCTTGTACCGCAAGTAGTTACGACGGTGTTGCGTTTCTTGGACACAATGCTCAGATCACGCAACAGAAATGCGGCCCGGCAAGGCGTTTGCGCGGGCACTGAGCGTCGGATGGCAAAACACGATCCAACGCACCGGCCGCGTTCTGCGTGGAGCAGGCTGCGTGCCGGATGCGCCTCTTGTGGTAGCGGAGAAGGGATTTGAACCCCTGACACGAGGATTATGATTCCTCTGCTCTAACCAGGCTGAGCTACTCCGCCTGTTGCCGGCGGTCATTGCTCAACCGCCTGCCACATACAATCGTATGTTATTTTGTTGCTTTTTTCAAGCCAATTCTTGTTGCGGAAAAGCCGGGAGGATGTGATTCGGTTTTTGGTGTGTGAGGCGGGGCGTCGTCAGATGCCGCATGCCGAGCCCAACGCGCCTCGCACGACGAGCATATCGAGCACGTTGATGTTTCCATCGTTGTTGAGGTCCGCGCGCCAGTTGTCGCCGGTGGTGGTGTCATCGCTGAGCATTGACCTCACAAGGAGCATGTCGAGAACGTTGACGACGCAATCGAAGTTTGTGTCGCCGGGAACGCTTGTTCTTTTCGGATCGCTTTGCGGGCTGGGCGGGGTTTCAATGCTGTCGCCGTTGCGGGCAAGCACGACGAATGATTGATCGCCCGGCGGGAGGTTGTTGAAACGCGCTCGGCCGTTCCACTGCAACAGGGGCAGCCACATGGGGTCGGGTGCGGGGTCGCCGGCGGCCGTGGCGTATGTGCCCAGGTTGGTGCATCTGACGGCGAATTCGGTGTGGTCGGGGTTCGCGTTGGGGTCGATGACTATCTCGATGGAAGTCAGGGCGACCACTTCAACCGGCGGCGCCCCGGGGATGTTTGCAAGGGTGTAGGCGCCTTGCTCTGTTGATGGTTCGGTTTCGTTGGGTGTGTTTGCACTGTCGCGGGCCGTGACACTGTAGGAATAGTGGGTATTCGGCGAGAGGCCGGCGTCTGTAAAGTCTGCCACGGGCTGCCAGCCGCTGTTGCTGCCGGAGGTGCCCACGAAGCAATAGCTGACGGGTGGAGTGGTGCTGTCTGTGGCGGCGGCGGCACGCATGCTGATGCTGCCTTGATCGCTCGCGTAGGGCGCGGCACTCCACGTCATCGGGTTGGGCGCGGGTGGTTGCAGGTCTAGTTCCCAATCCGAGTAGTCTACGCCATCGGTGACCCGGTCGCCTTGGCCGTTCGGGTTGTATAGCCCCCCGGTGGCCCTGTCGTCGGAAGGATCGTAAGGTCCGGAAGAGTAATCCCAGTTGTTGCCGCGCGCCTGGATTGTGACTGACATGTTGTTGTTTTCTACGCCGTAATCGGTGTTTCCCAGGAAGTCGTTAGAGACGAGAGTCGGGGCTGAGTCTCCAATGATCCTGATGCCGATGCTTTTT
>JABMSA010000602.1 GCA_013202185.1 Planctomycetota bacterium | reverse complement strand
GAGGTAAGGCCGCCGACTAGAGAGCCGTGTGCGGGAGAACCGCACGCACGGTTCGGAGGGGGGGAGGGCCGGGTATACAACCGGCTCTCCCTACCCCTATGCGTCGCGATGCAGTTCACGACAAAGTTCACGAAGTGGTTTTCTGCACAACCAGTCCCCTCCGCAATTCATAATTCTCCTTGTTATCTTCGATCTTCGTGCTATAATATTCTTTGGTATTACAATGTATTATCACCGTGTGCAGGAGGCCGAGATTCGCAATGAAGAAGACCAAGCAAGAGATCATTACGTTCAAGGTCGACGAGGCGCTGCTCGAGGCGCTCACGGGCATACCCAACCGCTCGGAGTTCATCCGGACGGCGATCCTCAATGCTCTGGACAGCGCCTGCCCGCTGTGCAACGGCACGGGTGTGCTCACGCCCAATCAACGGGATCACTGGGCCACGTTTTCTGCCGATCATTCCGTCGAGAAGTGCGGAGATTGCCACGAGTTTCGGCTGGTGTGCGCCAGGCAAAGCCGGCGCCGCGCGAGGAATAAGGCCACGGGCCGCAAGGATGCTCAGGCAAGTAATCGATGAGTTGAAGGAGCACGCCGCTTTTGCGGTTTTCGGCGCTGTCACGGGCGTTGCGATCATGCTCCTCCTCTACAAAATCCCGCCTTCCGCCTCTCACAGGCTCTTCTATGTTCTGCATCCTGCGCACGTGGTGTTGAGCGCCGTTGCCACAACGTCGATGTACACGCTGCACCGGCGTAATGCGAGGGTGTGGGCGGCTGTTCTCATCGGCTACGTGGGCTCGATTGGCATTGCAACGATGAGCGACTCGGTGATCCCCTACCTGGGTGAGGCGCTGCTCGATCTTCCCAACAGGGAGATCCACCTGGGATTCGTCGAGGAATGGTGGCTGGTAAACCCGGCGGCTCTGCTGGGAATCATGATCGCCCTCTACCGGCCGACGACGAAGATTCCGCATTCGGGGCACGTTCTCCTCAGCACGTGGGCATCTTCGTTCCACATGATTATAGCTCTGGGGGGAGCGATCGGCTGGGGCGTGGCCGTCGCGTTGTTCGCGTTTCTGTTCATTGCGGTGTGGGTGCCGTGCTGCCTGAGCGACATCATACTGCCCGTGATGTTTGCCGGGGGAAACGGCAGGCGTTCGAATCAGCCTGAAGAATAGCTCCCCTGCCATGCAAAGACGCCCCGTTTCGAGCGGAGCGCCTTGCTGCAATCAACAGCACAACCGCCCCGCGCTACTCCAGTTGCTCCAACATTTTCTTCGCTTCCGCCAACTTCGCTTCGAACTCTTCCTCGGACAAGTATTCTACGTGGCCATCGGCGAACACCGCACAACGCCCGCCTCCGTTATGACGGCCGGGCTCGTTGTCCCACGCAATGATCGTATCACTGCGGAGATCCTCGCCTTTTAGCGCCTTGTTCGTCAGATCGAAGATGCTGTCGTAGCTGGTGTACCATTCGACGGCGGGGGCGTCATCTGTAGAGGGCCGGCATAAGCATCGCCGCCGACGTAGCTACGATCAATAGGAGTCCCATGGAAAGATAGCCCATGACCAGGCCTGCGATGGCCATTCCGCCGCCTGTGAGCGATCCCCGGGATTTCTTGATCTTCGACAGTGCGACGTGCCCGCAGATCACGGCCGGAATGCCGGTTATGAACCACGTAGCAAACCCCAGGATTCCGAGCACCAGGCTCGCCACGGCCAGGCCCGACATCTGCTGGGGTTGAAACTGCTACTCTTCGTACGCTTGCGCGTTGTCCTGTACCATTGCTTGCTCCTGACATCCTTGTGCCTCGACTGTTTGGCCATCCCCACGGGCAAGGGCCGCGCGGGGCCGTTATTTGTCTTCCGCCGTCAGCTCTTCGAATTGAGCGGCCTGCTTTTGGGTGAGGAGCTGGACGATGGCGTTCTTGCACCTTCCGACGGCTTCTTCAGATCTTTTCTTGACCATTTCTTCCATCTCCTTTCGCCATTCCCGGATCTTGTTCCCGAGCTGCTCTTTCTCTTCGGCTGTGCCTTCTCTGTTTATTCTTCTTACCTCGTCGCGTTCACCGACTTTTTCGGTGTAGCTCTCTGCATAACCGTCCACGACTGTTTTCCGGGAGTCCTTCAATACTTTGATGAGGCTTTCGGCTTTCTGCGCCTGCTCGGCGTCGAGGCCGAGCTTGCCGACGATGGCCTCGAGGCTCAGCGCGTTCCTGCCGATGATCGAGGCCCTGGTGACCCGCCGCTGCCGCAGGGCCGTCCTGAACTTCCGACCGTTCCGGCCGAGCGCCCGGGCGATCTCGCGCGTGGCCGACGAACGCAGCGTGCGGATGAGCGCCTCAAATTTCTTCCCCTCGGTCGAGCCGAATTCCTCGATCTTCTTGTTGAGTTGCTCCTTCTCTTCTTCAGATGTTTCCTTCGCCTCGAGCGCCGCGAAAACGTCTTCAGCCTGCCCTACCTGTTCGGTGAATTTCGCGATGAGGTCCGCCAGCAGCTTGTCCCTGTTTGCAGTGAAGCTCTTCCTGGCCCTTTCGACCCCGGCGGGCAGGTCGGGGCCGGCCTCAATTTCGGTGAACACCGCCTCGACGTCGCCGATGAATTCGGCCCCGGTATCGGAGTACGGCACCTTCACGTCGGCTGCAACCATCGCAGTGGAAACAACAAAGACCGCCGCCGTCATTAACATTGCTTTTCTCATTTTTCTATTCTCCGGTAAAAGGTATCCGGCATGCCGCACAAACTCGGGGCATGCGGCAAGAAGCCGGTCGGTTTCACGTCAGTTTGCTCGATCCCTTGCAGGTTCCGATTCTCAACTAGAACGATTGTAGCTGGAACACCGGCGGTAGTCAAGGAATAATCAGCGCCGCCGGGCGGCGAGGGGACCATCAAGCGTTCGTGGGCGCCGGTTGCGGGGCGCTTGATGCCGCTTGCCCTACGGCGGGCCGAAATCATCATTCGGGCAACACGCCCCGCTCTAAAAAAGACGCGGCCTCGCATCGGCAACGCAGACTCGGAAGAGAGGCCCCGGTGCATGAAAAAACGGGCCGGGGCGTTCCTTCGAGGAAGACCCCGGCCTCTCCATATTGACTTGATGTTTTGCGATCGGGCTTGTCAGCCGCGCCTGCGACGGAATAGTGCAAGCGCCGCGCCCAGGCCCAGCAACGTTGCCGTGGTCGGCTCGGGCACCGGACTGCCCGACGGCGTTCGATTGCAGTCGATGTCCGGCAGGTCCTCGAACCGCAGGACGCGACGGTGACCGTTTCCGTCGTTACGGCACCCTTCCACCCAACCGATTCCGACCTCATCCTCTTCGTACAGCTCGATGAGCGCCCCGCGGGGGATCGTCATTTCGATCACGTATGTCGGATGGCCGCCTTCGAGCCGCCCGCCTTCAAACGCATACTCGTAAATGTCGACGTCCGCGTCGCCTGCGTACACGCCGGCGAAGCCGGCATAGTCGGGATCAAAGTTGGTAAGCTCGCCGCTCGCCGCCGTGGCGTAGCGGGGCGAGCCCACGTACCAGTCCGAGTTTTGGGTGCGATACACCTCGTCGCCGGCGGTTGAGCCGCCGGACCTCGCATCGCCGGAAGATCGACGACGCTCGTAGTTGATGTTGACGCCGTAATCGTAACTGAAATTGTCCATCGAGCGCGCGGTGTTGAGCCCGAGGTCGATGGCCAGGTCGCCGGTCACGAGCAGCGGCGATCCGCTCAAGCGCTTCTCGTAGAGACCAGGCGGACCGGGAAAAGACGTAACGACCACGACATACAGGTTGATCGGATCGTCGTCGAAGTACAGCGCCTCAACATCATAAGGCTCGGCCGAACTCGGGTACGCTCCGCGGATGGTCTTGTCCCTGAACTTATCCTTGGACCAGTGGCCGTACCAATCGCCCACGATGTAATCGACAGTGTCGACATTGTTCGAGGGTGTGAAACTGCTGAGCTCGAAGGGATACGTGGTAGTTTTTTGATAGCGGTCGTATTGCCCCGCATCCAGTTCCAACGTAACACCAAAGTGCTCATCGAGCAGGCCGCCACGGGCCACGGAGCGCACGGAAAACGCGGCAACAATCAACACGAGGGCGACTGCCGCCCGGATCGCGGTTTTTTGGGGCATGGCTACTCCTTATAAACACAACACACGCACTCCCCCTTTTCCGATCACTTGTCCCTGCATAGTGCAAAACGCGTGCCACCGGCCGCCGTGCGACTGTCTCTTTCCGGCCAAACACTCACAAACCCTTGCACACTCGCAGAACTCATGAATTCCGGGCCGCCGCCGAAGAACGCAGCCGCGATTCTCCTCTGTTTTCCGGGTGTGGAAAAAACCCGCAACGCGTGGGGAACGGGCGGGAGACGCACCATCCACTCCAAAAGCCCAGGAGTTCTTTGACAGATGTCGACGTACATCTCAGAATAATGTTTCGACGACGAGGACGACGAGGACGATTCGGAAATCCAGAGCCCCAACGGGGCGTACTATGAAAGCCCAGGGCAACGCCCTGGGTTGGCGGGGCGAAT
>JABMSA010000601.1 GCA_013202185.1 Planctomycetota bacterium | reverse complement strand
GCTGTTTGATCGCACCCTCCCCACCAACACCCTTCTTTTTATCTTGATCGTTGCCGCAGGCCGGAGTACAATGTCGCAGTATTCCTGGCACCGTGCTTGCAACAACAAGAAACAGGAGATCAAGGACAATCGCATCCCGAAAATCAAGACCGGCGCCGGTCGATTTCAATCAGCCGCCGCCCAGGAAAGTCATCTGCCCGATCATTGACGCACACACGCACGTAGGCTCTCCCGCCGAAGCCGCAAAGCTGGTCGAAAGCGCACGCCTTTATGACATCGAGAGAATACTCGGCATCACCAGCCTCAACAACAGCATTGCGCTCGACGCCGAATTCCCCGGCTGCTTCGACTATGCCCTGAGCCTCGATTACCGACACAAGGACGAGCCGCAAAAGTTCCAGCGCGACAACGTCCGCCTCATCGAAACAGCCGCGCGCCGAGACTTCAAGGTCGTCAAATTCTGGTACAAGCCCACGTTCAACGCCGATCAGCAGATGAAACTCGACGACGCGCGCCTCACGGCGGTGTTCGATCGCATGGGCGAGCTGGGCCTCACCGGCCTGACGCATATCGCCGATCCCGACTGCTGGTTCGATACGGCCTACGGCGACGTCGAGCGCTTCGGAACGAAAGCCGATCAATACGCTCAGCTCGAGAACATGCTCGAGCGCCATCCCAACACGAACATGATCGGCGCACACATGGCCGGCCACCCCGAAGACCTCGAGCACCTGTCGCAGCTCCTCGAGACGTATCCCAACCTCTACCTCGACAACAGCGCAACCAAGTGGGTGTCGCGGGAGGTGTCCTTGAATCCGGAGGGGGCTCGCGAGTTCTTCATCCGCTACGCCGACAGGATTCTTTTCGGCACGGACCTGGTGGTGCGGGGCGGCTGGCCGGTGGAGATGTACTCTTCGCGCTACTGGATTCACCGCGTGATGTGGGAAAGCTCGACGGTGTGCGACCTGCCGATCGACGACCCCGACAACCCCGGCAAGCCCACGCTCGTCGGCATCGACTTGCCCGAAGACGCGCTCCGCAAGCTCTACTACCAGAATGCCGTCCGCCTGCTCGGCATAATACTTGATACCTGACGGCGAGGCACGTTCACTGTGAAGCGCGCGAGAAGCGCTTGACCGGAAAGATTCATAATGCCGTTTTCGGCTTCGCGCACATCATGTTATCTTGACATCGTGACCGGCCGGCGCAAGGGCGTTGGGGCGGCGCTGGTGCGCGCAGCGCTTGCCGTGCCCGCCTACTGCCTGTGGCTGCCGGTATCGACGGGCGCACGATGGCTCAAGCTTATGCGGGGGCAATATCGCGCGCCATGCCCCGTGATGAGCGTGGGCAATATCACCGCCGGCGGCACAGGCAAGACCCCGATGGTCGAGTGGCTGGCCAATCATCTCGTTGCCCGGGGCCGCCGGCCCGCGGTGCTCAGTCGCGGCTACCGCGCAACGCAGGGCACGGCCAACGACGAGTCGCAGATGCTGTCGGACCATCTCGGCGACGTGCCCATCCTCACCGGCAAGGATCGCGCTGCATCGGCCCGGCAGGCGCTCGATCAAAAGCGCGCAAACTGCTTCATACTCGACGACGGCTTTCAGCATTACGCGATGGGGCGCGATCTCGATGTTGTGCTCATCGACTGCCTGCTGCCGTTTGGCGGCGGGCATCCGCTTCCGCTGGGACTGCTTCGCGAGCCGCTGGGCGCGCTCCGTCGGGCCGACGTCATCGTCCTCACGCGATCGGACCAGGCGTCGGACGAGCAGAAGCGCGCGATACGCGACCGCCTGGCGCAAATCGACGCGTCGCTGCCCGTTGCAGAGGCAAGGCACACGCCCGTTGATCTTCTGGATCCGGCGAAGGGCGAGCCGCTTGACCTCGAGCACGTTCGAGGAAAGAAGGCGCTGCTTTTCAGCGGCATAGGAAACCCCGAAGGCTTCGAAAGGACGGCCGCTTCGCTCGGCGTTGAAATGACGCAGCACTTTCGATTCCGCGACCATCATCGATACGCCGACCACGAGTTGCTCGGCCTGGCGCGCGAAGCGAACGAAAGCCGATGCGACGCCGTGCTGACCACCGAAAAGGATATAGTGAAAATCGGACGCTGCTGGCAAGGCGACGCGCCGCTCCTGGCCGTGCGCGTCCGTTTCGAGATCACTGCCGGAGAGGAGACCCTGTTGCGGCTCATTGAGAGCGCCCTGACGACACGACGGATATAACATCAACTCGAGGACAAAGATTTGAGCAAGAAACGTGGTCGCATACGAATGCTCGCCGAATACGTCGGTCTCCGGCTGGGAGCGGGGATCGTGTCGCTCTTGCCGGAGTGGGCGGCGTGGCATTTTGGCAAGGCACTGGGATGGTTGATCCATATCATAGACGGCCGTCACCGCCTGGTTGCGTCGGGCAATCTCGCGGCGGCCTTTCCCGAGAAAACTCCCGGCGAGATAAAAGAGCTGGTCAGAAAGGTCTTCGAGCACATCGGCTTGGTCGTCGTCGAATCGCTTCGAATCGGAAAGATGCTCGAGAAGGGCATCGAGAACTTTGTCGAGAAGCCGGACATGTCGGAGGTCCACAAGATCATCGGCGAGGGCAAGGGAATGATCGTTGCAACCGCCCACATAGGCAACTGGGAGGTCGCCGGGCACGCAACGTCTGTCATGATCACTCCGCTCAGCTCAGTCGCGCGGCCGATGGACAATCCGCTGGTGGAGGAGTATGTCGACCGGATGCGGCGGATGTCGGGCCAGGCGATCATCGGCAAGCGCGGGGCCGTTCGCGATATGGTGCGCGTGCTGAGGTCGGGCGGCGCGGTTGTGATCCTGATGGACCAAGACGCCCGCAAGCACGGCATCTTCGCGGATTTCTTCGGCCGGCCGGCGTCCACGTGGCCGTCCGCTGCAGCGTTGTCACTGAAGCTGGGCTGCCCGATCGCTTTCGGCTTCGTGCGCCGAATCGGCCGCTTTCGCTACAAGCTGGTCTTCGACGAAATGTTCCTGCCAGAGCCGACGGGCGACCGCGAGGCCGACGTGCAGGCGCTCACCCAGCGCATCACCAGCAGGCTGGAAGAGCGCATCCGCGAGTGTCCCGAGCAATGGTTTTGGGTGCATCGCAGGTGGAAAACACAGCCGGCCGAGCCGGCGGAAGATCAAGCGCCGTGACATGCCGGATGCGTTCGCTATCTCAGCACCTGCCAGAGGAGGGCGATGACGCCTGCGAGGACGAGAAAGCCGTCGGCGACGAGAGGACAGATGATGTCGCTCTTGACTACGCGGGGGAAGAATGGGAAAAGCACCAGCAGAATGAAAACCGGGCAGGGCAGCAGCCAGTAGCCGAGCGTCGAGAAAAGGCCGAGAGCCGCGCCCGACGCGAGGATGCCGGCGAGTAGCATTGCCAGGATGGCGAGGTACGCTCTTGTGCGGTGCGGCCCGAGCCACACGGGTAGGGTCTCGCGGCCGAGTAGGCGGTCGCCCTGGATGTCGGTGAAGTCGAACATCGCGGACCGCACGAATGCGAGTATGAACGCGACTGCGGTGGCGAGGGCAAGCGCAACGACGGAGTGCTGCTGCGCGGGCGAGATGGCCGGGATCACCACGGCCACGGCCGCCCAGCCTGTAGCGGTGAAGAAGTCCTTCGAGGCGGGCAGGTCGCTGAGGCGGCGATGCTTCAGGCCCAGGGGCGCAAGCGACGCATTGTATGCCAGGCCGATCACGTATGCGGCGAGCAGGAGGAGCGCTTCGGCCATGCCGATCTTTGCGGCCAGTACCAGCGATAGCGCAGCCAGCAGCGTGGTGAGCCCCACGAAGAGCCTTGGATGCCTGGCGTAAAAAGCCACGCGTGCGGGTGGGTTTAGCTCGTCGAGCCGCCTGCCGCTGGTCCTGTTCCATATGTGAACCGAAAAGATGTAGCAAAACGCGATGGCGAGGTAGATCGCGTCGGGCGCGGCCGCAACACGGCTCTGCAGTGCGAAACCCGCCTGGGTGAGGGCGACGGCGGCCAGGCCGGTGTAAAGCGTGCTGTCGGTGAGGAACTTCAGCCAGTGATGGAGGGCGTGCGAGGCTTTGCTCGTGGCTTTTCCTATCTCCTCGAGCCTGCTCATCACAGCGGTCGTTATCCAGTTTGGCGTGGATGCTCCGGCGGTTACGCCGATGTTGCCGTACTGGGCGAGGTCGGCGGGAAGCTCTGAGGCGGTCTCTACATGAACCGTGTGCGTGCCCGATGCGCGGGCGATCTCGGCGAGGCGGCGCGTGTTGGCGCTGTGCTTGCCGCCCACGACCACCATTGCATCGACAGACTCGCACAATTCCACCACTTCGCGCTGGCGCTCTTCGGTTGAACGGCAGATGGTATCGACCGTCTCGACGCTGCCGTGCGCGGCCGACATGATTTCGGCGATCTCATGAAAGACCGACTCGTTGAACGTGGTCTGCGCGATGAGGCACACGGTACCTTCGAGGCGCAGCCCGCGTGCTTCGTCGGGTGTTGTGACTACTATCCCTTCGTAGTTGCAGAACCCGAGCAGGGCAACGACCTCCGCGTGGTCTTTGTCGCCCGCGATCACGATTCGGGCGCCTTCCTTGTGGCGTTTGCGGACGATGTTTTGCGAGTATCGCACGTGTGGGCAGGTGGCGTCGACTATCTGCACGCCGGCTTGCTCGAGCGCGTGGTGCGTTTCGGGCGGGATGCCGTGCGCGCGGATGATGACGGTGCTGCCGGTGAGGCCGTCGATGCTGTCGATTACGCGTATGCCGCGCGCTTCGAGCATCTCTACAGCCTGGCGGTTGTGGATCAGCGGGCCGAGCGTGTAAAGCGGGCCTTTGCCCTTGTGGGCCTCCGAGAGGGCGCTGTCCATCGCGCGCCGCACGCCCATGCAGAATCCTGCCGTTTCAGCTAATGTTATTTGCATAGGTTTATTGGGTGCCCGGCTGTGTAGGCTCGGAAATGTTCCGGCCGGCTGCTTCTTCGCTTGCTTGGGTTTGGGGCTTGGCGTCTGCGGCTACGGGCGATTCGGCCGGCGGGCGATTCACAACAAGAATGGCAAGCATCGATCGGCGGGTAGCTTCCGGCGCCGGCTCGAGCGCCGCCCTGGCCTCAAGCTGGCGTTCGCGTGTAATGCTGCCTGCCGGCGCGGGGGTGGCGCCTTCGGCTCTCTCCAGCGAGGCAGTAGGCCGGGCGCGGTGCCGGGCCAGTTGGAACTTGCCGGACTGAATGATCTGATCGATGATGCCCGTTCGCCGTTGGGCGGTGGCCGATCTTGGTTTCCCGGCTTCGCCGCCGGGGCGCCGCCTGGTGAGGTCTGCGAAGAGCACTGACCGTTGCGACGATATCTTGCCGACGATGTTCACGCCGCGCCCCCGGAGGAACTTGGCGAGGTCGTCGAGGCATTGCCTGGGGCTGTCGGCCTCGATCACGAGATCATAGACGGGTGGGTCGGCGGCTTCGGCGAGTGCGGGTGCCTTCGCCACGTCTGTGCCTCTTGCCGGTTCTTGCGGCCGGGCGGCTCCGCCATACACGGCGCCCTTTTGGGTGATGCCGTGCGCCTCATCGGCGGCTTCTGCTTCGGCGAGTTTTTTCTCGGCTTCTTCGAAGGTTGTCGCGCGGCCTGGTTGATCTTCCTCGAGTGCGAGGTCGCATGTCGGGGTGCAATTCATGCGCGATGTACCGTCGGTGCTTGTTGGATGTTTTGCAAGGAGAGCGGCCGCAACCATGGCAATCGCGAGCGACGCGGCGAGTGCGCCGTAGCGTTTGAGCCAGGCGCCCCAGCGTGCAGTTTGGGGTGTGCCGGCGGCGATGGCGGCGCTGATGCTTTGTGCGAGGTAAGCGGGCGCGGGAACCCTGGGCAGCGCCTTGATGGCGTCGATGAGGCGCCGCTGCTCGTTGAGTTCGCGGTCGCATGCGGGGCACGCGGCGAGGTGTTCTTTGAGCCGCGATACTTCCGCCGACGAAAGCTCGCCGTCGAGGTACGCCATAATGAGTTGTTTTGCGTCTTGGCAGTTCATGATCAGGTTCGCTTTTGTGCTGTCACTCGAGCATCGCTCTGAGCATTTCGCGTGCCCTGTAGAGC
>JABMSA010000600.1 GCA_013202185.1 Planctomycetota bacterium | reverse complement strand
TAGGCACGACTTAAGGTAGCCCAGCGTTTCAACGCTGGGGCCCAAATCTCCGAATCGTCCTCGTGCTCGTCGTCGCCCCGTCTTCTTAGACGGACATCGTCACTCGTCGTCGATCCGGCCGTTCGTGTTGTTTCAGACAGACTACGTGGTCCCACCAGAGTTCCAATAGCCTTTCGGCCGTCGCCGAGGCTTTGGCGGACATGCTCCCGCCATTCGGGCTGAGACGTCACAAGAAGACGAATGCCCCGGGCTATTACCGCAGGCCGTTACCGCGGGAAGGGGAATGCTTCGTCCTGGATATCTACAGCGAAGTGTGTCGGGGTCGGCTCACGTCTGGGGGCCTACTTCCTCCGACCCTTGATCTGCTTCTCAATGAATCCCAGTTGCTTTCCGAGCCGCTTGGCAGCCTCGGGATCCCGTTCCGCGTGCATGGCTTCTTCTATCAGTTCACGTGCGTGGTCGCGGCCTTCGATTTTGACAATCGCCCCCCTACAAATATTTCCAACAACGAGCTGGGGGCTATCCTTAATGCGCGTCAGCAGGTGAGGCAATGAAGGCTTGCCGATTTCAATCAGAGCTTCTCGAGCCGGACGAGGCCCGAAAAGACGGGCGGCTTCGGACAATTTCCCGGTAATGAATCGTTGAAGTGTAAAAGCCAGGTGTTCAGTTAACATGGGGCAGGCTTCAGGGGCCCTCATTTTGCCCAGCAGGTGCATGGCAGCAGCGCGCGTGTTTGCCTTCTGAGCTGGTTCGCACAGTTCAACCAACGCTTTGATTTTGCGTGCCCGCTCGTCCAGAAAGGAACTCACTCCTGACTTGCACTTGGGCAGTTCGCCGGATTTGATCTCTTCGAATGGATTTCTTGCCGGAGCAGTCTGCTCACCAGATTGCACGGCAGACCCCGACAATCCAAGTGCCAGCATCGCCAGCAACACAACAGCGACAATAAATCGGCTCTTCATTCTCATGCCCTTTCTTCTGATCAAGGCGCCTGCACGTGCAACGCGCCGGCCTTGGCCGCACCGGCGCCTGAAATGCAAGCAAGCGCTGATGCTGCGATGAGATGAATTGCGGTTCGCGTCATCGTGTTATGCCTCCGTGAATGATTTCGCCGCCGCCGCCGGCAGCAACTGCCACTTACCTTAATAGACGCACGGCACGCCTGTTTTTTTCAAAGAAAATTGCAGCCCCAGGTGCCTTCGTCAGCGTGCCGAAAATTCATGATAGTATTGGGGCCTGCGATTTGCAGACAGTTTTCGGAGATGGAGCGGGCGGCGCGGCCCTCTGTTGCCTGTGAGCGCCTTCCGATCAGTCCGCGCTGAGGGAAAACGTGCGAAAAGGGCTGCGCACCTCCATTTTGCATCCGATTCGTGACTCATGATGCCGGGCTGCCGGCTCTTTCCGCCGCACTGAGCGCCATCTGCCGGCCCCCCAGTGTCGACGGCGAGACCACGTCGTCCGCGCCGGCCCGTTTGGCCTTGTCGATGTTCTCCTCGTCCTCCACTCGGACTACAATTCGGAAGCGGGAACCCTTCGCGGACCGCAGCATCTCTCTGGCCGTGATGGCGATGAGAATGTTCACCGAGTCGGAGTCAAATGCCGCAATGAGCCCAACGGCGCCGTCGATGCTTGCCTGCTTGAGGATTTCCTTACGGGTGGGATCGCCGCAGATCACATCGTGCCCTTTGCTCTGCAGGTGCGCCACCAGATCGGCACGGTCGTCAAGGATCACGTAGGGAACGCCTTTGCGCTGAAGCTCCTCGACTGCGCTCTCCGACACATTCGAGTAGCCGCAGATAATGACATGATCGCGCACGTGCTGCAGAGTTTTCATGATGCTCAACACTCCTCTCAGGCGCTTCTCGATGGCCGGGCCCATAAGGGCGGAAATCGCGGTAATGAAAGAAACCAGGCCGATGGGGATCATCGATACGACAAAGGCCCTGGCATTTGGGGTCTGGGGCAGTATGTCGCCGTAGCCAAGTGTGCTGTAGGTCACGAACGTGAAGTAGACTGCGTCTCCCCACGTGCTCAGCCCGTCGAACTGCTGCCGAAGCACGTAGGTGCCCACTATGCCGTATGTGAGGGCAAACAGGATCGAGACCATCGCAACGACCTGCACATACCCCACGCCGACTTGCGCGCGGACGCGAAACTGCTTGCGGAAGATGAGCAGCCCTGCAATCAGCAGGCCGGACAGGGCTGCTGTTTGCGGGGTCGTGCCGCGGTAGAGATTGTTGGCCATCAGGAGGCCAAGCACGGCCAGCGACAGCGCCCACGATCGCCGGCGGCGTTCGAACAATCCCTTGCCCAGCACGATCAACACCAAGCCCAGAAGAACAGACAATACACCGCTGAGTTGGCGGGATGGAGCAAGACGCAGATAGTCGGGCACTTCCTCAAGGCGCAGAGCGACGCTCAAGGCGCTCGCAACACCTGTCGCCAGGTTGAGGAAGCCGTTCAGGGCAAGCGCCACGGCCATTATTGCCGGCGCGCTCACTCTCCGGAATATTCCTGACAATCTCGTGTTCATGACCGAACTCTGCAGGCGACAGGTGCGCAATCCGCTATCGCTCCGCGCCATGACTCGACCGTCTACTTGAGTGCGTCACTCACCGCCGCGCTCATGGACGCAGGAAAGGCTACGATCAGGATTCGCCTGATCGCCAGCACGTTATCAATTCCCCAAGGACACTTCTGAATGATGGTAAGCAGCACTCCCACCACCAAAAGTGAGAAGACGTAGGTCGCAAAAACGCGCTTGCAGTACTCCAGAATGTGCCCCCTGAAATTGAAACGGTAGAAATTGAAGAACACAAAAAGGGCGATGAATATGATTGACAGACCACTGAGCATCATGATGTTGGCCGTGGGCAGCTTCTCGCCCAGATTCCACGTCTCCTCGGTGAAGGCGACCGGCACGGCGAGAATGG
>JABMSA010000599.1 GCA_013202185.1 Planctomycetota bacterium | reverse complement strand
GCCGGCCCGGATAACGTCGGACGCCACCGCGGAGGTCGATTTCACGCTCGCGGTACTGCCGGGGCATTATGTGTATCAGGACAGCATCGAGGCGAAAGTGAACTCGCCCGAGGGTGTGTCGCTCGAAAAGCTCATCATGCCGGAGCCGACAATCAAGGACGACAAGTATCTCGGCAAGAAGCTCAAGATTTTCAAGGGCGTCAACAAGTTCACGGCAAGGCTGAAGCTGCCCGGGCGTGACGCGGTCGCGGATCAGGAGTTGCTCCTCGCGGTGCGGTATCAGGGCTGCTCGCCGGAGCTTTGCTTCTTGCCGGCGACCAGGGACCTGGCGACCACGTTTGGCGGCGCGGCCGCAACGGATGTGCAACCGACGCAGCCCGACGACGGGGGCGATACAGGAACCCCAGCCCCGGTAAGAACCGACGCAAACGGCATCTCCATCCGGAAGTTCAGGATTGTTGGCCCGCCGGCCGTCAGGTTTGTCGACGCAGCCGGCAAGGAGTACAAGGGCGAGCGGATAGACGGCTTTGTGAAGGCCTACGAGCTGAGCACGGTCCTCGACCGTGTCGCCTCCGGCAAGGGGTACTATGAGGCGAAGCCTGCGATGACGGTATCGATTCTCACGTTCCTGGCTGTCTTCGCGGGCGGCCTGCTCGTGTCGTTCACGCCGTGCGTGTGGCCGATGATTCCGATAACGACGACCATCGTGCTCGGGTCGAAGAAGGCGGGCACGGGGATGGGCTTTTTGCTGTCGGGCTGCTACGTGCTGGGGATGGCGGTGGCTTATGCAATCCTGGGCACTGTCATCGCATCGGTCGGAGGGCTGATGGGATCAGTGCTGCAGAGCCCGTATGTTGTGGCGGGGATCTCGACGCTCTTCGTGGTGATGGCGTTGAGCATGTTCGGTCTGTTCGACCTGCCGCTGGTGAACGCGGGCTCGGGAAAACTCGGCGGCGGGAGCGTGTTTGCGAGCCTCCTGCTCGGAGGCGTTTCGGCGCTTGTGTTGTCGCCTTGCGTGGGGCCCGTGGTGGCATCGCTGTTGCTGTACGTGGCGAAAACGAGCAACGCCGCGCTGGGCGGGACGCTGCTTTTTGTTTTCGGGCTGGGGATGGGCATGCCGCTGATCGCAATCGGCACGTTCTCGGGCGCAATGCAAAAGCGGCCCAAGGCGGGCGCGTGGATGCTCGAGGTGAAAAAGCTCTTCGGCGTGGTACTGATCGGCTTTGCGGTATACTTCCTGCTTCCGCTGCTGAACGATCGGCAGGGGTGGATTCTGGCCGGCGGCGCGGCGGCGGCCGTGGGCGCAGGGCTGATACTTTTCGACGTCAGCCGAAACTTCGGCTCGGGCCTCGCGAAGGCGAAGCTTGTTCTGAGTATCCTCATCATAGCCGCCGGGGTGTTGGTCGTTGCCACGGGCCCGCAGGGCGCGGATGAAGAAGCCATCCGATGGGTTTACTCATACAACGAGGCCCGAAAGATGTCGGCCGAGCAGCAAAAGCCCATAATGCTGTACTTCACCGCTGGCAACTGCTCCAACTGCAAGAAGATGAAGCTGCTTACTTTTTCCGACGAAGACGTTATCAGGGCGGCGGAGGGCGTGGTGCCGCTCAAGGTTGATCTGACGTCGGCCCTCGCAGGTGACGGTGACTCTTGATGGCTGGTTGTTGTATCGATAGAACATATCCGATAAAGGAGAGTATCGGTGATCGTAGAAGTTGATGCTGACGAATGCGTAGGATGCGAAAGCTGCGTGCCGGAGTGCCCGGTGGAAGCGATCTCAATGGTCGACGACAAGGCGGTGATCGACCAGGAAACGTGCACCCAGTGCGAAACGTGCATCGAGGTGTGCCCCACTGAGGCCATCGCGGCAAAAGACTGATCCCAGGCAACGGCGCCCTGATGCCGAAAAGCGTGGCCCGCAGCCGTTGCATGTCGAGAATATTGACAAAGCGCGCCGATGCGCGCCATGTGCCCATCCAACCACTGAGCCTGCAACTGCAAGTGCTTCGATCGTCCGGCGCTTACGGGGGCGTACGTGGACGTTGGCGGATCGGTTCGCACATGCCGGAAACCGATGAGTTTGCCATGGTGTTATGCATGGCAGCTTGAAATGTCTCGTTGGCAGCCTGACAGGACTGAAACGAAAGGAGTTCGAAAATGGCCGAAGTAGTGAACCTCTTGCAGCAGATGAACAAAGTAGCGGATCCGGCGAACATGACCGAACTGGAGATGAAACATAATCCGGTCATTTCATGCCCCGACTCCGCCAAGGCGGACGAGCCTTTCGAGTGCACCGTGCATGTGGGCAAGCTTAAGGCTCATCCGAACGAGGCGGCGCATCACATCGAGTTCATCGACCTTTACGTCGACGATCTCTTCCTGTGCCGCGTCGACCTCCAGGCCAGGAAGTCTAATCCCAGGATCACGTTCGAGATCATGCTGCGGCAGTCGGGCGTCCTCAAGGCCTATCAAAGCTGCAACATGCACGGCGTGTGGGTTTCCGAGAAGAAGATGAGCATATCCTGAGTCAAAACGGCATCCTGCTCGGGGGCCGAATGCGCCCGGGCCGGGATGTTCTGTTCTTGCCTTGCAGCGTGCAGCGCAAAGCTGCATTGTGAAAGGAGCGCCGATCGTGAGCGACGAGATGCGAAGAGCCATCGAAACAGCTTTCAAGATGGAGCAAGACTCCGTCGACTTCTACGGCGAAGCCGCGAAGAAGACAACCCACGCGCTCGGGCGATCTATGTTCGAATCGCTTGTAAAAGACGAGCAGCGCCACTTGCAGGCCCTGGGACGGCTCATAAGAGAAAACGTCCCCTCGGTGTCGGCTGAAGAAATCCTGCCCATGCGCGGCGGCACGTTCAAGTCTGAAATATCCACCGTTTTCTCGCAGGCGCGCGAAGAGATCGACGAGCGCATCCCCGCCGACGCCGATGACCTCCAGGCCCTCAGCCTCGCAATGGACCTCGAAACAAAAGGCCATCGATTCTATGGCGAAACGGCCGCAAAAGCCGAAAACAAGGCCGTGAGAGACGTTTTCCTCATGCTCCGAAGAGAAGAACTGGAACACTTCACCTTCCTCCAGAACGCATACCAGTACCTCGACAAATCCGGCGACTGGTTCCTGTGGGAGGAGCAGGGAATCCTCGATGGCGGATGAGAGCGTTTCTCGAAAAGCGGATTCCCCTCCGCCCCACTCGTCCTCCTCGTCGATCCGTTTCTTTCCGTGTCCGAATCGTCCTCGTCGTCGTCGTCGTCGTCGATCCGTTTCCTTCCGTATCCGAATCGTCCTCGTCG
>JABMSA010000598.1 GCA_013202185.1 Planctomycetota bacterium | reverse complement strand
CCGACGGCGGCGAGAACTGGCCGGCCGAGCAGACGTTCCCCGTCCGCTGGCGCAGCCATGACACCGCCGGCCTCGTCAACATCGACCTGATGCAGATGGGCAACCCCACGCCCGTGCTCTCCATTGCGGCCGGCGAGGCAAACGACGGCGAGTTCGAATGGCCCATCGAATGGCCCATCTCGGGAACCGTCACCCCGGGAACCAACTTCCTGATCCGCGTGACACGCACCGATCTGGCCATCGACGACAGCAGCAACGGAACATTCACCATCACCGATCCCATCAGCATCTACTACGTCAACGATGATGTGGTGCATGCCGACGGCAACGACTGGACCACGGCCGCCGGCGACGACATCTTCAACGACGGCCTCACCCCGGCCACACCCAAGGCATCGATCCGGGCGGTTCTCGAAGCTTACGATCTCGGCCTCGGCGATATCATCAGGGTAGACAACGGCACCTACACCCTCACTGCAAACATAATCATAACCAACAACGATGCGGGCGTCACTATCGAAGGCTACCAACTGCCGGCAGATCCCGCGCGGCGGGCACTCATCGACCGGGCCAACGTTTCCTCCGGCTCTTACGTATTCGACCTGCAGGATGCCGACGACATAACCCTGGACCACCTGGCCATTACCGGCAGCCATTACGGCATCCACGCCGGCAGCGGCAGCGACAGCGACAACGTCACCATTTCCAACTGCGACGTCTTCGCCACCCAGGTCGTCGGAATCAGAATGCTGACCGGCAACGATTTCCCGGTCATTGAAGACAACGTGGTCCACGATATCGTGCAGACATTCACCACGGGAATAGAACTTCACGGCGAAGGCGCCGCCGTGCGCGGCACCACGGGCAATGAAGTCTACGGCGCCCGCACGGGCGTCAGCGTCGAGGGAGCCGGCAGCTCAGTGAGCGGCAATGCCATCCACGACAATTACACGGGCATTGAAGTGAGCAATAGGGTCGACTTGACCAACCCAACGATCGTCGACCTCAACACGGTCTATGATAATATCTCCACAGGTATAGATATTTCGGGACGAGCGATTGCGTCGGAAAACACCGTTCAGGGCCTGCCGGGCAGCGGAGGCATCGGCATCGTGGGTTCGAGCGACGCCAGCATCGTCGAGAATGTCGTCTACGATAACGACATAGGTATCAGCACCGGCAACGGGGCGTATGCCTTGGGCAATGAAGTATACAACAGCGCGAACATCGGCATTCAGGCCATGGGCACCGGGCCGATCCTCGAGAACACAATCTACGGAAACCTGGTGGGTGTCGAGTTGCTCTACAGCTTCACCGCCCGGGTCGCCAATAACCTCCTACACTGCAACGCAGATTACGGCGTACTGGTGAGTGGAAGCAACGGGCCCGAGATCGTCAACAACACCATCCACCAGCCCACCGGCGACGCCATCCGGCTGAAAAGCGGCGCGAAAAACGTGGACCTCCGGAACAATATCCTGTGGGTCGAGGACGGCTATGCCATCTCCGTCGACACCAACAGTCAAGTCGGTTTCAGCAGCGACTACAATCTGTTCGTCGACCCGGAAGAGCCGATCATCTACTCCCCGGGCGTGCGGATCGCCGGCCCAGGCGTGCTGGGTTACTGGGAGGAGCGCGACTTCACCAACCTGACCGACTGGTTCTACGAGATCGGCCTCGGGGAGCACAGCCTGATGACCGATCCCTTGTTCGTGAATTCCGCCGCCGGCGACTATCACGTGCTAAGCACCTCACCCGCTATCGATAGCGGCGACCCGGCCTCCTACCATCTGAGGGAACCGCAGCCCAACGGCGGAAGGGTTAATCTCGGGGCCTACGGCAACACGCCCGAAGCCCAAACCAGCCCGCCGCAGATTGTGCAGGTGCTGGCGCCCAACGGCCTGGAAAAATTCGAGCTGGGCCAGCAAACATCCATTCAGTGGCGCTCCTGGGGCCTCACGCCCACCCAAGCGGTGGCGCTGATCAATGCCGGCGGCGAAACGGTAGACAACTGGCTCTATGACAACTACTACCTCGGCGGCAACATCGGTTCCTCCGCCTCCGCCATGGATACCTCCGGCGTTAGCGATCCCGTTCCTCCAGAAGCGGTGTACCAGTCGTATCGATACGGGGCATCCGGCGTGGACGAAACACTTCAGTATCATATGCCCGTGCCAGACGGCACCTATACCCTCAGGCTGCACTTCGTTGAGCACTCATACGGCAGCGCAGGCTATCGGGTGTTCGATATTGTCATCCAGGGAGTAACAGAGGTCACCGACTTCGACATACGCCAGACAAACGACCGGCGCGTGGCAACAACGCTGTCATTCCCAGTAGACGCTGCCTCCGACGAGGGAATCCTGCTGACCCTGTTGAACAAGACCAGTCAACCGGCGATCATCTCGGCCATCGAACTCACCGCCGACAACCCAGGCGGCGTCGCCGCGCCCACCGTTGACCTCGAGCTGTCCACCGACACCGGCAACTCCTGGGGGGCCATCGCCTCCGGCCTGTCTATGGATTGGTTCGGCCGTGGCGATCTGGCTTGGAACGCCGCTCCCGAAACCATCGGCGATGCCGCCCTCGTCCGGGCCACCGCCAACGACGGCACAGGTCCGAGGGACGTCTCCGACGAACTCTTCATGATCGCGGGCGACGGCCCCGACTACTACATCAACGACGATATCATCATCGACGCCGACGACTGGACTTCCGTTCACGGCAGCAACGGCAACACCGGCAAGAGCCCCGACCAGCCCATGGCCAGCCTGGCGGCGCTCCTTTCGGCGTACGACCTCGATAGCGGCGATACCATCTACGTGGACAACGGCGCTTACAGCCTTGTGCGCAACGTGGTCATCGCCGAGCAGGACAGCGCCGTGCGGATCGAAGGCTACCACCTGGGGGCACAGCCCGCACGCAGGGCCATCCTCGACCGCGGCAACACCTCCACCGGCAGCTACGCCGTCGAGCTGATCAATGCCGACGACGTCACCCTCGACCACCTCGTCATCATCGGCGCGCACACAGGCGTTTACGCAACGTACACCAGCGACAGCGACGACCTGGTAATCTCCAACTGCGACCTTTACGATCACTACTACTACGGCGTGCGGCTAGACACGTCTAACGACAACGCGATCTTCCTCGACAATACATTGCACGGCCTGCCCAGCGGCAGCTCGATAGGTATCTACTCCCGGGGCGACGGCGCCTACGTCGGCGCCGGCGACGACATGGGCGGCGACGTCGGCGGCGTCGTGGGCAACGAAGTCGATGGCTTCGGCACGGGAATCCACGTCAGCGGCGAGGGAAGCACGGTCCGCAATGCAACCGCATACAATAACAATATCGGCATACACCTCGAGAACGGCACCGGCTCACTGCAGTGGTCCGCCGCGCTCGACAATGTCGCCCGCGACAACACACAGAAGGGCATCGAGATCTCCGGCAACGTGATGGCGAGCGGCAACACCGTTCACGGCCAGAACGGATCGGGAGACACTGGCATCGTTGCCTCTTCCGGGGCCACGGTCATGGACAACACCGTGTATGATAATTACACCGGCATATCTCTTTCCTATAATGTATCGGCCGGCGGCAACGAGGTGTACAACAACACCGACGCCGGCATCTACGCCAACTACGCCGTCGACATCTTCGAGAACATTCTGCACGGCAATTCCATCGGCGTTCACCTGGGCTCCTCCTACTCCGGCCGCGCCCGCAACAATCTCCTCTATTCCAACACCAACACCGGCTTCTACGTCACCGGCATCTGGCCTAATACCATCCACAACAACACCGTGCACCAGGTCGTAGGCGATGCCGTGCGCCTTGAAGCTGCTGCCAAGGGGACCAGCCTTCGCAGCAATATCCTGAGCGTATACGACGGCTATGCCATCAACGTTTCCCCCAACAGCCAGGTGGACTTCGACAGCGACTACAACCTTTTCCACATCACGCCGCCCGGAAAGCTTGCCACGTGGCAAGGGCACGATTTCACCGACCTGGCCGACTGGTTCTACGAGCTGGGCCGCGACCAGCACAGCCTGGCGGCCGATCCCTTGTTCGTGAATCCCGCTGCCGGCAACTATCACGTGCAAAACACCTCACCCGCTATCGATCTCGGCGACCCGGCCTCCTACTATCTGAGGGAACCGCAGCCCAACGGCGGAAGGGCCAACCAGGGAGCCTACGGCAACACCCCCGAAGCACAGACCAGCCCGTCGCAGATTGTGCAGGTGCTGGCGCCCAACGGCCTCGAGAGATTCGATCTGGGCCAGGCTACAAACATCCAATGGCGGTCGTGGGGCCTCACGCCCACCCAGACCGTCGGCCTCATCAACGCAGGCGGCGAAACGATAGACAACTGGCTCTACGACAACTACTACGTCAGCGGCTACGGAAGTTTGTTCACCTCCGCAGTGGATACCACCGGCGTTGCCGACCCCGCCCCCGAAGCGGTGTACCAGACGTATCGATACCGGGCATACGGCGTGGGCGAAACATTCCAGTATCATCTGCCCGTGCCCGACGGCACCTACACCGTGCGGCTGCACTTTGCCGAGCCCAGTTATACCACCGAAGGCTCGCGGGTGTTCGATATCGTCCTCCAGGGGGTGACCGTGGCCCCTGATTTCGACATAATCGCCCGGGCAGTCACCCCGCACACTGCAACGGCGCCCGATTACCCCGCGACCGCTTCGGCCTCCGAGGGTATTCTTCTGACCCTGGTGAATAAGACCAACAACTACGCAATCATATCGGCCATCGAAATCACCGCCGACAACCCGGGCGGCGTCGCCGCGCCCACTGTGAACCTCGAGCTTTCCACCAACACCGGCGGCGGCCCGTGGGCGCCCCTCGGCGCCGACCTCCCCATGGATAGCTTCGGGCGCGGCGGTCTGCCGTGGAACGCCGCACCTGAAACCGCCGGCCACACCGCGCTCATCCGCGTCACCGCCAATCACGGCACTAACCCGCAAGACGACTCCGACAGGCCGTTCATGATCGGCAACGCCGGAACGGATTATTATGTCAACGACGATTCCACCACCGACGACGAGTTCACTAACGCCGTCGGCAACAACGCCAACAGCGGCAAACATCGCAACTTCCCCATGCGGACACTAAGGGCGCTCATCGCGGCCTACGACCTCGACCCCGGCGACACCGTCCACGTCGACACCGGCTCCTACGAGCTGCTCGAAAACATCGTGATCGGCGCCCAGGACAGCGGCGTGCGAATTCAGGGCCCCACCCATGCAGTCGCCGTCCTCGATCGTGCCAACACCGCGCGCGACAGATTCGTTTTCGAACTGCAGGACGCCGACGACCTGACCATCGACTCGCTGCATATCACCGGCGGCGAGGAGGGCCTACACGCCGCCTACGACAGCGACAGCGATCGCCTGACCCTCAGCCACTGTGATGTCTTCGCAAACAGAGACTACGGAATACGCATCGAACACGCCAATGACGACGCACTCATCACCGCCAACTCCGTCTACGACATGATCAACGGCTACGGGGTCGGCGTCTATCTTTATGGCCACCGAATAACCATGGCCGAAAACGATGTCTATAACAACAAGATGGGCATCGACGTCAGCAACAGCGGGCCGGACGACGACGGCACCATCATCAGTGGGAACACCGTGCACGACAATACCGGGACGGGTATCTACGCTTCGGGCACCGTGCTGCTAACGGGTAATACCGTCTATGGGCAGGCCGGCGCAAACGACGAAGGCATCTACGTCCGCACAGGCGTCCGGGCCACGCAAAACGTCGTCCACAGCAACTATGATGGGATCATTGCCTACGACAGCTCTGTGACCGACAACCGGGTGTTCAACAACACCAATATCGGCATCGACGCCAACTACGGCACCAGCGTCCTTCGCAACAAGATCTACTCCAATTCGATCGGCGTGCGTGCAGGCAGCAACTTCGACGGGCAGATCACCAACAACCTGATATACACAAACACAAACCAGGGCGTGCTCGTCCGCGGGTATTCCTCCCGCGATTTCGAGATCGTCAACAACACAATCTACCAGCCCGTGGGCGATGCCATCCGGCTCCAGGACAACGTCAATAACTCAAAAATAAGAAACAACATCCTGTGGGTCGAAGCCGGCTACGACATCTATGTCGCAACCAACAGCCAGGTCGAATGCGACAGCAACTACAACCTGTTCTGGGCCGGATCCGATCCCAATGCCCACGTCGGATACTGGGGCGGCTCGGTGCAGGATCTCCTTGCCGACTGGCAGGCCGCTTCGGGCCTCGACCTCAACGGCCTCCACGCGAACCCCGAGTTGATGGACATCAACGGCGCCGACAACGTCCTGGCCTATTCCATCGCCGGCGGCGGATACGACGGCGGAGCCGACGACAACTTCCACCTCACCGCAATGTCGCCCGCCATCGATCGCGCCGACGCCTGGGCGGCCCCGCCCACCGACATCGACGGCTTCCCGCGCACCGACGACCCCGGCTCGCCCAACCTCGGATCACCGGATTACGCCGAAATCGACCTCGGGCCCAACCCCTTCCCCACAGCCGGAACCGCAAAGAACTGGCGGTCCGACAACGGCGACTGGAGCCTGACACCTCTGCCATTCACCTTCCCATTCTATGACGATGAATACACCTCCGTCGAGGTGTCGTCGAACGGACTGCTCCATTTCGAGGGACCCGATCCCGTGTGGCCGGCAGACAATACCACCCCGGTCATGATCGTCAACCACCGCATCGCGCCGCTCTGGGACGACCTGGCTACCAACACCTCCGGCAAGGACATCTACGTCGACGAATCCGTCGCCGATCAGGTCACCATCCGATGGGGCGCAACAAACCTGGCCGACAGCAGCGACGCGAACGTCTCCGTCACGCTCTTCAGCACCGGCGAGATACGCTTCGACTACGGCCCGGGCAATACGCCCCTCACCCCCACCGTCGGCATATCCAGGGGCGACGGCAATTTCTACGTCCTTTCGATGCATGACGGCCAGGCCGATCTCGGCGACGCGAACTCCGTCCGGTTCGCCCTTACGTCCGGGATCACCTTCACCGATATCGGGGCCTATGAGTTCCGCGGCTCCAGCGACGACGTAGACGCACCTCTCATACTCGCGACCGCACCCGCGGCCATCCACGCCGCCGCCGCCGCCCACACCCCGCTCAACACCATCGCAATCACCTTCGGCGAAGTCGTCAACACCATCGACGCCAACGCACCGGCCAACTACGAGCTCCGCAGCGACGGGGCAGACAACATCTTCGGCAATACCGACGATGACATCTACGTCCTGACCCCGCACCACGTCACCGGCACGGCGTCCGTCACCCTCGACATCCCCGGGCCGCTTCCCGTCGACCGCTACCGCCTCACCGTTTCCGGCGACGACAGCATCCACGACCTCGCCGGCCTACGGCTCGACGGCGACGCGAACGGAACCGAAGGCGGCGACTACTTGCGCATCTTCGACCTTTCCGACATCCTCCTCACCGTGGAATCGGAAGGGGCCGACGGCCCAGTCCACATCACCGGCGACTTCCCCGGCACTACCCCCTACTCCGCTACCACCGCCAGCATGCTACTGGTCCACCTGTCAGCGCCCGACCCCTGGATCTCCGATACCACCCAGTACTACAGGTTCCTGCGATGGATCCTGGTAATAGATGCAGTGGAGAGCCCCCAGGCCGACGGCGTGAGCGACCTCGACGTCCTGATGGCGGGCAACCGCACCGCGAGGGCCGTCTACACCCCGACCTGGCCCATCACCGGCGACGTAAACGGCGACTGCGTCGTCAACATCCTCGATATGCTCTTTGTCAGAAACACATTCCTGCGGGACATAGCAACCGCAGACAACTGGCGGGCGGATGTGAATTCCGACGGCACAATCGATGTCATTGATATGCTCATCGTGCGAGATAGTATCAAAGACGAGTGCGAATGATGAAGGTGGGAGTTGCGAGGCGCGCGGCGCGGTGGATAGTCAGCAGGCGAGGGAGGGGTGGGTATCCCAGAGAGTTGTATGGCGAACGCTGGTCGCAGAACTGGCGCCAAGCTATCATCAGGCTACTGACCCAAGAGCCGACCTTGCTCCTTGCGGCCAGAATGCTACCAGAATCCTAACTTGGCGTCTGAACCGTTTTCGGGGGCGAGGTCAGTCGTCGTCCAAAAAGAAGACATCCTGACGGTTGTTGCCGCGCTGTGTAATATGGTGCGGCACGCCGGGCACAACAATTCTTGCTATTCGTGGCATAGGCAAAGTCTACCACCCAGCGGGATGAGTGTCAAGGGAAAAATAGGTGACTGTGGAGCCGTTGAAAAACCCCTTGCAATGACAGTTTCTTATTCATCATAATCCTTGAGTCTCCTGACAAGCGGATCCGTAACGCTGCCTCAGCAAAACACCCTCGTCGCGGATCGCCCCGGAATCGAAATCGCAATTTCCTTCGAGCCGGCGCCGGTGAGCTCCTTGCCGCCGGGCATGGTCACCACTGCGCAACAGGATAGCAATTGCGTGTGCATGAATCAAGTTG
>JABMSA010000597.1 GCA_013202185.1 Planctomycetota bacterium | reverse complement strand
GAAACAAACCGCCGTTTGGTCTGGACCCGAGGATAGCTGGGCGCGATCTGGCAAATGCCGCCGGCAAATACGGCGAGGCCAATACAATTGATCCCGGTACTGTAGCATTGGTTTATGGGCATTCCACGAAGAGATGGGGGGTCGCCCAGAATGCCCTGAACAGTATGGGGCAGGTGCAAGGCGCACAACAGATTATTGCTGATGCCTTGATCGACCACCTCAATTTGGAAGATATGCCGGAATCAACGGAGAGGTTCCTTTCGTGCCTGTCCGCCGAGATCGTGTGAACTACGGGGGCATCGGCGGATGGAAAACAGGCTCCTGCTTATCGATAGCGACATCTTCATTCTGCTTGCCGCCTCGGGGGTGCTCGAACGAGTGGCAAGCCTTCTTGGGTTTGAACTCAAGAATGTACGGCGCTTACACCCGCTGAAACGTCAACTGACAAGAGGGGGGAGATTCCTGAAAAGATATTCACAGGAAATCCGTGAAGCCGTACTCGACTATTGCGACAAAATTACCCCGCTCACCGATCGTCCTGATGACCCGGAAGTGGTCCCGAAGTTAGTTTCCGTGGACGACATTGACTACGGTGAAGCGCTCCTATACGGTTTGGTGGCAGAGCAACCGTCATTCCTCCTCGCCTCCGGCGACAAGCGCGCGATGATTGCCCTGGCAAAGGCCCCGGAGCTTTGCGACGTAAGCAAGGCCGTTTCCGGGCGAATCATCTGCTTCGAAACTGTACTCCAGATGCTAATTGAAAAAGATGGTGTCGGGAACACAGCGAAAGCTTTCGGGCCTCTCCGAGCGTGTAACAAAACGCTTCAGGTGATCTTCTCGCCGGGAGCAGTGATGACAAAACAAAGCCGACTGAAGTCCGTCGACAGCTTTCTGGATGACTTGGTTAAGAGCGTCGGTGATGGTTTTCTGTTTGTTCCCTGAAGCCGCCCCTCCCCCTCTCACAACTTCTGTGCAGCGGCCGCGATGCCCGCGAAGATGAGCACGGCGAGCGCCCAGAGCAGGCGCGAGCCGTCTTGCCCCGGCTGCTGGGCAAGCTCCATCGCCCAGAACGGCGCAATGCAACTGAGCCAGCGCAACCCCTTGCCGGCGAGATCGAGCATGAGGAACTGCACCAGCGGCAGACCGCCCGCCAGAACCGCCGCCCACAGGTAGTAATGGCGCCAGTAGCGCTCGCCCCGCCGCGCGATCAGCTTGCAGGTTCCCACGCACGCAGCCGCCACCGCCAACAACAGCAGGTGGGTGAGCACGATCGTGTATCCCGGGACGTTTGAAACCCACGCGGCGATGAGAACCAGCGGCGCCGATATCACCAGAAGCGCCGCGAGCACGGGCACGCTCATCGCGCCGCGTTTGGCACCTGAGAGCGGCCACAGGAACATCACGAAAAACAACTCGGCGGCCATCAGGAGGCGGTAGGTGTTTTCGATCTCCACGAATGAGCTGTAACCCTCGGAGGAAGCCACCCCCCCTACGCACGCCGCTACAGCCGACGCGCACACCGCCAGGAACACGGCACACACCGTCACCACATTCCCCGATACGCCGGGTGCCTTGTGTTGTGGGGCGGTTGCGCTGATTAGCTGCGTCTCTGGATGGCGTTTTGACATCAGAATCGTCCTCGTCGTCGTCCTCGATCCGATCTGCCGCCCCTGCGGGGGACTTGGCTCAACTCGTCTTCGTACTCTCTGACACTGATAGCACCATTTGTCCAACCCGTAGGGCGGCGGAGTTTTCCTCTTCGGCCCGCCGCACGGCGAGCGGCAGACTATCGCCTCTGGCGTGAGCCCGTGGAATAACTTCAGAATGATATTTCGACGACGACGACGAGGACGACGACGATTCGGAGGAAGCCCCCGCGAGGGGCGGCAGACTGATCCGGGGGCGACCTCAATCTCTCTCCGTGTCCTCCGTGGTTCCTTTCATCTGGTTTCGTATCGAATGAATGATCATCCCCCGAATCGGTAGGCGGATGAGGATCGGCCTCGCGCGGGGCGCTTGTTTCTGCTTCGCCGCAAGAACGTGGGCACGTCGATGTTCGTTCCTTCATACACAAATGCTCCCGGGGGCGCGGCGTTGTCCTGAACGGGCCGCGCCTGCGCGTCGTCGCTGTCGGCCGAGAAGCCCGACAACAGCACGGTTGCGGTCACTTCGTCGGAGAGTTCGGGCCTTACGTCGACGCTGAGCATGTAGTCGCCCTGGGATATGCCGTTTATCGCGCGGGCGCCGTCTTGCACTTCGCTCAGCGACAGCATCTCTCCGCCGGCTACGTGTAGGACGATGTTTGCGGCGGCGTGGATTCTGTATGCATCGAGGAACGATGAATTGCACGCCTGCCTGATCGCGTTTTCGATGCGCCTGTCTCCGCCGGCGCGTCCGGTGCCGATCACGGCCCCTCCCGGCTCGCAGAGCACGCGGCGCAGGTCGCCGAAGTCGAGCCGCAGCATTCCCGGGTTCATGACCATTTGTGTGAGCGCGATCACGGCTTCGGTTGCGTGTGTTTCGGCGGCGAGCAGTGCTTCGCTGAAGCTTGGGTCGCCCGCTCCCTCGCCCGGCAACAGCGTGCATGGTATCCTGACGATCGCCTCGGCCTGGTCGCCGGCGAGCAGCAGCGCCTCGCAGGCCTGCTCGACCTTTGCCGACGATTCAAACGCGAACGGATCGACCGCCGCGACGATTGTGGTGCCTGATGATTCTCTGGCGAAGCGAGCCACGCGCGGGGCGGCGCCGGCGCCCGTTCCGCCGCCGAAGGATGCCGTGATCATTGTCACGTCGGCCTCGCCGATGAAGTTCTTGATTTCTTCTTCGGCTTCTTCGGCGGCGCGCCGGCCTATTTCGGGTCGTTTGCCGGTGCCTCGGCCTTCGGTCTCGGAGCTGCCGATGAGGAGCCTCTCTTCCTCCGGAAAGGCCATCAGGGCATATCGGTCGGTGTCGACGAATCGAAAGGTCAGGTGGGGCAGTTTGGTTCGGATGCCTTTTGCGAGGCGGCATCCGACCGCTCCGACGCCGATTATGGTGGCTTTGCGCTCTGTTGGCGTCATGCTAGAAGAACTCCCGCAGCCAGCCAATCGACCTCGCGGCGACGCTGACGATCGGGTGCCTTTGCTTTTGCTCGATCATTCTTCTCATCTTCACGCCGTAAACCAGCAGGCCCACGGCCGTGGCGAAGGCGGGGTCGTCGCGCAGCTCGGGGTGGTCGGTGTAAATCTTCGGTCGGCCGATTCTCGCGGGCGAGCCGAAGACCTGCTCGGCCTTTCTCGCGATGCCCCTGAGCGAGGCGGTTCCGCCGGTGAGCACCACGCGCGAGGCGTGGCCGTTGAGGCCGGCCCGCTGCACTTCTTTCTTTGCGATCTCGAGTATTTCATCGACGCGGCACTCGATGATGTAGCACAATTTGCGGAGGTGGCAGGTGTGCGTTTCTTCGGTGTCGGGCGTGGGTGCCTGGATCTCCTGCTTTGCCCGGGCGGGGTCGAGCATTGCTTCGCAGGCTGCTCCGTGATCGTGCACGAGCTTGCGTGCGGCTGCCACGGTGGTTGCCAGGCCCACGGCCACGTCGCGCGCGATATGCCCTCCGCCTACCGGCAGCACTCGGGCCAGCCTGGGGCTGCCGGCGTAGTACACTGCAATGTCGGTCGTTCCTTCGCCGATGTCGATCTGCACCGTTCCGAGGTCCTTCTCGTCGGCGGTGAGCACTGCCTCGGCGGTTGCGAACGGCTCGAAGAGCAATCCCTCGTGCCTGCATCCTATTCTTTGGAGGCAGGTGGTTACGTTGCGAATCGAATTGACTGATTCGCTGGCGAGGTACATTTCGGCGTCGAGGCGATTGCCCGTCATGCCTATCGGGTCGCGAATGCCCGAGGAGTTGTCAACGGAGAACGACTGCGGCACGCTGTCGATGATCCGCCTGTCGGACGGCAGCGATATGTTGCGGGCCGCGGCGAGCGCCTGGGCCACATTTTTTCGCGTGATAACGTGGTTTTCTTTTGCGACGGTGACGGAGCCGCGCGAGTGGTGGCCCTGGCAGTGGCGGCCGGCGATGCCGACGAAGTATCTGCCGCACTCGACGTCGGCGATCGCCTGGGCCTTGGCGATGGCTTCCGCGGCTGCGTTCGAGGCATCGTCGAGAGCGACAACGTCGCCGCGTTCGATGCCCCGGCTGGGCACGGTGACGATTGATCGGACCTTGATCAGGTTGTCTTCCGCCACGGCGATCAGGCAGGTGATCTTCGAGCTGCCGAGATCGAGCGCCGCCACCGCCTCGGGCGGCCCGGATCGCCGCAGCCTGGGCCCCGGCGTCTCGGCGTCTTGGGTGGTTTCAGAACCGAATGGTAGCGTTTGTTGTGTGGATTCCATTTGAGAATCCCGTTGCGCGCGGCCGTATGTGTTTTCAGTTGTTTGTCATGATTATTCCGCCGCCGGCACCGGCGAAGCGGGCGTTTATCTTCATCCCTTTCGGGTCCGGACAAGTCTTGAGTATTTTTTCGAGGTAGTCAAGTTTTTCTTTGGCCGGTATCTCGCCGAAGCGTTTGGTCGACGGCGCCCGGCCCCAGAGGATTGTGCAGTTGCGGGAGGCGATGATGTTGATCTCGCTGGCGCCGGAGTTTATTGCGCCGTCGAAATTCTTGACGTCGGCGCCGGTTATGCCCAGCCGCTTTGCCAGCGATGGTCGCCCGGCGATCACCTCGAGTGTTTCAATTCCTGCATGGAGCGCGCTGTCGTTCCATTGCCAGCCGGCTGCCCGGGGCGGGTTCAGCCGCACCCCCCATACGAACTTGAGCGGGTTGGCTGTTTGCGACCACCGCGCGTATTGCGCCGGCAGCACCACGCTTTCGCGGTCGACAAGAATATAACCGCCGGTTTTTTTTTCGACGGCGTATGCTGGTCGGCGCAGCTCGAGCGTTATCGACACCGTATCGGGGAAGTCGGCCTGCACGGACCTCACTGCTCGCACCCAGGGGTCGTGCTCGTATCGGCCGGCGATGTGCTTTACCAGTTGGGTGTCGTGCATCGGCTTGTTGCCGAAGCTCTCGGGCAGGCTCTGGAGGTGCTCGACCATTTCCGCCGGGCACCAGCCGGGCAGGTCCACGAGCTTGAGGTGCCTGGCGCGAAAGTCATCGAGGCTTTTCACGTAGCCGTCGACAGTGGCCAGGCCCACTACCCCAAAGCCGGCGACGAGGATGACGATAGCCGCGTGAATGACGGCCATGGGCGGAATGCGCCTGATGAGGCGCGTCGGCAGGCCGGGGCCGGTGTTGGCCGGGCGTTTGCGCACGGGTTTTTTCTTACGCTGAGGCTTTTTTCCGGGCAATGGCTTCTCCGGTCACGGTTTGGTGCCGCTGGAGTGCGTCGTCGATCATCATTTCGCACAGCCTGGCGAATTCGATGCCGGCGGCGCGCGCGGCCTTGGGAACGAGGCTCGTGGCGGTCAGGCCGGGAATGGTGTTTATCTCGAGGATCCAGGGCACGCCCGAGTCGTCCAGCCGAACGTCGACGCGCGCCACTCCGGCGCAGCCGACGCACGCGTATGTCTCGACGGCGGCTTGCTCGAGGGCGTTTGCGACGTCTATGGTCAGCTCGGGCTGAATGATGTACTCCGTCCGGCCGCTGGTGTATTTTGCCTTGAAGTCGTAAAAGCCGGGGCACCGCAGTTCGATGGGAGGCAATGCCCGCCCGTTGAACATCCCGACGGTAAGCTCGCGGCCGGGTATGAATCGCTCGAGCAGCACGCAGGCATCCGTTTCGCGGACCTTGGCCACCGCGTCGGCGAGCAGGCTGGGGGCTGGCACTATCGAGATTCCGAGGCTGGAGCCGTCGCTCGAGGGCTTTGTGACGATCGGATAGCCAAGCTCTTCGGCGGCCCGTGCGATGGCGGCGTCGTTGGCCGCGGGGCCCGCGAGGCAGAACTCGGGCGTGGCGATGCCGTTTTCGATCAGCAGCCGCTTGGTGGTGGGTTTGCTCATCGCTATGCGGGCGGCCCGTGGGCCCGACCCTGTGTAGGGTATGCGTGCTTCTTCGAGGATCGCCTGTATCTGGCCGTCTTCGCCGAACTCGCCGTGAAGCGCGAGGAAAGCCACCTCCGCCCCGCTGTCGATGATCGGCTCAAGAAATCCGTCGCGGACGTCGATGTCGATCACATCAAAGCCGCTGCTTTTGAGGGCCTGTGAGACGGCCGCCCCCGAGAGCCTTGAGATTTCGCGCTCGCGCGAATCACCGCCATAGAGTACCGCCGTTCTTGGTTTTGGTTTCATATCGGGCTCCCCGGGCAGAATCAGCCGTTTCGGGTTTATCGTATATGTGCGGCGGCCGCTCGAGCGGCCTACCAGACTTCGATCTCCAGTTCGAGTATTATGCCGCGCACGCTCAGAACTGCTTCGCGTGCGCGGCGGATGAGCGCTTTGACGTCGGCCGCTTTGGCCCGGCCGCAGTTGATGATGAAGTTGGCATGCTTTTCGGATATCCTTGCGCCGCCTTCGACCGCGCCCTTCAGGCCGAGGTGGTCCAGAATCCGCCCCGCCGAGTTGCCCGGGGGGTTCTTGAAAATGCACCCGGCGGAGGCTTGTGTGGTAGGGTGCTTTTCCGCTTTTCGTTGCCAGTGTGCTCTGACCGACTGTGCCACGCGCCGGCGGTCGGACGGCAGAAGCCTGAATGTGGCCGACAGGACGATGGCTCCGTCGAGCCCGGAGCATCGGTATCCGAAGTCGGCTTCGGCCGTGCCGATGCAAAACACTCCGCCGTCGGGCGTGAGGAGCGTGATTTCTTTGATGACGTCGGCAATGCAGCGCGATGCGGTTCCCGCGTTCATCTTGATCGCGCCGCCCAAGCTTCCGGGGATGCCTGCGAGGGGCTCGAGGCCGCTGAGGCCGCGCTCTTCGGCGAGCGCGATAAGCCGGGGCAGCCCCACTCCGCAGTCCGCCGTGATTGTGCCGTCGTTAGCTTCGATGTTTTGCAGGCCCGCCGTTGAGATGACGGCGCCTTTTACGCCTTCGTCGCTGACGAGCAGGTTGGTGCCTTTGCCGAGCGCGTAGGTGGGCAGGCCGGCCTCGCGGCAGCGTCGCGCCGTCTCGATCAGTTGCGAGCGGCCGGCCGGGGTAAAGAAGAACTCGGCCGGGCCGCCAATGCCAAACGACGTGTGGCGGCTGAGGTCTTCGACGGCGGCATAGCCCAGCGGCGCGCGGTCGTTTTCGTTCGATTGGCTTTGGGCGGTCGATGCGGCCTTGTTTTCCGTCTGGTTGGGCCAGTGTGTTTTCATTTGCTCAGTTTCGAGAGTATTTGATCGCCGAGCGCGCCTATGCTTCCTGCGCCGATGGTTATGAGGGTGTCGCCGGAACGCAACATCGGAAGCAGATGCTCGGGCACTTGTTCGAGGTCGGGTACGTATTGGACCGGCAGGCCCCGTTCGCTTTCCGCGACGGCCTGCAGGATCAACTCGGAAGTGACGCCCTCGATGGGCTGCTCGTCGGCGCAGTAGATGTCGGTTATCACCAGCATATCGAGGTTGTCGAAGGCATCGGCGAAGTCGTTGTAGAGCGCCCGTGTGCGCGAGTATCGGTGCGGCTGGAAGACGCCGATGAGCCTTCCGTCGATGGAGTTTCGGGCTGCTTTCAGGGTGGCCTTGATCTCGGTAGGGTGATGGCCGTAGTCGTCGATTACTGTTATGTTGTTGACGGCGCCCTTGTTTTCGAAGCGCCTGTGCACGGTGGCGGTGCTTGCGAGGGCGTTTCTGATGGCGGGTATCGGCACGTGGCACTCGAGGGCGAGCGTTGTTGCGGCGAGGGCGTTTTGCAGGTTGTGTTCGCCCGGCAACGACAGCCGCAGCTCCTGCACCGGCTGGTTGTGCCACACCAGCTCGAATTCCGATCCGCCGGGCACGCAACGGTGACTGATGACTCGTACCTCGGCGCTCCTGTCGAAGCCGCACGTAACGACGCGCGCCGGGCAGTCGTCGAGCACGTCGGCGACGCCGTTGCAGTCGGTGCATGCCACGAGGCATCCGTCGGTCGGCATGCGGCTGAGGAACGAGCGGAACGTTTTCTTGATGTCGTCGAGATCGCTGTAGCTGTCGAGATGCTCGCGGTCGATGTTTGTGAGTATGGCGTACGTTGGTGCCAGCTCGAGCATCGAGCGGTCGCTCTCGTCGATTTCGGTGATGAAGATGTCGCTGCGGCCGGCCCTGAAGTTGCCGTTCAGGTCGTTAACCAGCCCGCCGATCATCACGGTGGGGTCAAGGCCCGCCCGGATGAATATGTTTGATGTTATCCATGTTGTAGTTGTTTTGCCGTGTGCGCCGGCGATGCCGATACTGCGGCGCTTTTCCATCAGTATGGCCAGCATCCTCGCGCGGCTGAGCACGGGTATGCATTCGTCTTTGGCTGCTGCCACTTCGGGCTCGGATTTGTGTATCGCCGACGACACCACGAGCAGGTCTATGCCTTGCAGGTGGCCGGGCGAGTGGCCGATGTGGCATTCTATTCCCTTGCTGCGAAGCCCGTCGACGATATAGCTGTGCTGCCGGTCGCATCCGCTCACGACGGCTCCGCGTGCGGCGGCGATGTGAGCGATCGAGCTCATACCTATTCCGCCGATCCCCACGAAGTGTATTCTCTTGCCTGCTGTTTTCACATGTGTTCCTTCACTGTATGTTCGGGCCTCAGTGCTTCTACCGCGTCGCTTGTAACTTGTGTGCAGGCACAACTGTGGAGTGTCCGGAGGACCTCATCGGCGGCGTTGGGCCGCCCCACGGCGGTGCCGGCTGTTTGCATTCGTTTTCTCAGTTGGGGGTTGTTGATGACGTTGCATATCATTCCTACGAGCCGCTCGGGTGTAAATTCGCTGTGCTCGAGGACCATCGCCGCGCCGACATTGGCAAGTGCCCGCGCGTTATGGAGCTGGTGATCGTCGGCGGCGTATGGGTAGGGCACCAGTATTGCCGGCACTGCGCGTGCGGCAAGCTCGGCTATTGTGGTGCCGCCCGCGCGGCTGAGTGCGAGATCGGCGGCGGCGTATGCAATGGCCATGTCGTCGAGAAACTGCATTGTTTCCGCGCGTATGCCGGCCTGTTGGTAAGCGGCGGCGACGGCCTCGTGGTCGCGGCGCCCGCACAGGTGAATCACCTGCAGGCCGGGCGCTTGCGCGGCGAGCCCGGCGGCGGAGCTGATCATCATTTGGTTGAGCGCGTGCGCGCCCTGGCTGCCGCCGGTAACCAGCAGCGTGTTCTTTTCGTGGTCCAGGTGCAGCTTCTCGATCGCTTCTTTGCGGGTGCCGGCGAGCACCTCGCGGCGGATCGGATTGCCCGTGATTCGCGCCTTTACGTTCACGCCAAAATGCCGTATGCTCTCGGGCCACTGTCGACGGCTACGTGAAAAGCCTCGATGACTTTCGCGCCAGGCACCTCAAGCTCGTGGACCTGCCCGGCTGG
>JABMSA010000596.1 GCA_013202185.1 Planctomycetota bacterium | reverse complement strand
GTGTTGAGGAAGAGCGTTTTGCCCCTGCTGTCGAAGTCGAGCGTTACGCCGAGTTCGCGGTTCTGCTGGGGCCGCACGCCGGTGCTTACTATGTGCTCGCCGGTGAGTTCGATCTTGTCGCTGATGAGGAATTTGGAGACCGTTTGTTTTCCGTCGTCTTCTCTTGTCAGTTCGTACCAGTGGTATCCTTCGGGCAGGTTGCCGGCCCTGGCCTGCTTGAAGAGTGTTTCGTTGTCCTGCTCATCCACTACGAGGCGAAACTCGAGGTGGCCGGTGCTCTCGATGATGTTCTTGATCCGCTGGATTTCCTGTTCGTTCTTGCCGGGAAGCTGTATCTGGATGCGATCGGGGTTTTCGAGCTGGATGATCGGCTCCTTGAGGCCCATCGCGTCGATACGCCTGCGGATGATCTCCTTTACTTTTTCAGCGTTGATGTCTTTCTCGCTGCCCTGGTCTTCGATGACATATCGAAGCTCGGCGCCGCCCTCGAGGTCCAGCCCGAGTGTGAGGCCCGCGGAATAGATTTCCACGTCCCTCTCAATTTTCCCGATCTTGATGTTCGGGTCTTTGTCCTTGCCTTCTTTCCACGGGAAGGCTTCTTTCTTGTGATGGAATATTCCGCCGGTGCATCGGTCCAACCAATAGGCAAATTGGTTGTCTATGGTCTGTTCGATGATCTCGCGTTCCTGCACCGCCCCCCGGCTGACGGTGTCTTTCACCTTCCCATGCCACATGAGGGTGTCTTGGGTTGGGTAAACTGCGATGCACGCAAACAGCAGCACAAACGCGATGATTATGCTTTTGCGTTTCAGGTCCTTGGGCATGTGGTTCTCCACTGAAAAAACTGTTGTCTCAACTTATGATTTCACTAACCGCAACACTTACATGATACCGCAAAATGCCCTTGATTAGCAAGAGAATTCCGCGTTTGGAGCATCTGTGGCGGCTGTTTCGTCGCTGTGCAACGGTTGGCGACACCGGCGGCGGAACGCCTCCTGGGCACACCGTTTCGATTGAATTGCGCCGCTGCCGATTCGCCGTCGCGCCCGCTGCAGTTGCGCGTTTCTATTCGTTTTCTTCGGCGCCGATTATTTTGGACACGGCGCTGCGGGTTATGCGGATCTTGGTATTATCCTCGAGGCGCAGCACTACTTCGCGGTCGGTGAGCGATGAAATCTCGCCGATGATTCCGCCGATGGTTACAACCTTGTCGCCTTTTCTGACCTGGTCGAGCAATTCTCGCCGCTGCTGCTCCTTCTTTTTCTGGGGGCGAATGAGCAGAAAATAGAAGACTGCGAATATGAGAATGAGCGGCAAGAACATCCCATAAGGGTTGGTTTTCTTTTCCTGTGGTGCAGCGCCTTCCTTCGGAGGCACCGTCTCGCCCGCCTGACCGCCTTCTGTGCCTGTTTCGGCCATGTTGTTGGCGTCGCCCGGTGCGGCGGGCTCAACAGGGGGATTGCCGGTTATTTCTTCTGCCATCGAAAAACTCCTTTTCTCTCATGCTTCACTATCATAGTTTCTTAAGAAACGCCGCTTGAATTCACGAAATTCTTTATTTGCTATGGCGTTGCGTATGCCTTGCATCAGGTTGTGGTAAAAATGAATGTTGTGAATCGACGTGAGAATCGACGCCGCGCCCTCCTTCACAATGAAAAGGTGCCTCAGGTAGCCGCGGCTGAAATTGCGGCACGCGTAGCAATCGCACGTCTTGTCGATCGGGTCGTCGCAGACCCTGTGCCGGAGGTTCCTGAGCCTCACCTTGCCCGCCGACGAGAACGCACACGCCCCGCGCGCGTTTCGGGTGGGCATTACGCAGTCAAACATATCGACGCCCCGCTCGACCGCATCGAGAATATTCTCGGGCGTGCCCACGCCCATCATGTAGCGCGGCCTGGTCTCGGGAAGGTGCACGGCGGTCATCTCGACGACATCGTTCATGAGGTCCTTGCCTTCGCCGACGGAGCATCCGCCGAGCGCATAGCCGGGGAAGTCCATCTCCACAAGTCGTTGGGCGCATTCGGTCCGAAGATCGGGATACACGCTCCCCTGCACGATGCCGAAGAGCGCCTGCCGATCATTTTGGTGCTCTTTCTTGCAGCGCGAGGCCCAGGCGAGCGTGCGTTGCATCGCCTTTTGCGCCGCGTAGTGCTCTACGGGGTACGGCACGCACTCGTCGAAGCACATTATGACGTCGGCGCCGAGCGCGGCCTGAATCTGAATCGCGCGCTCCGGCGTCATGTGGATCGTCGAGCCGTCTATGTGCGATTGAAACTCGACGCCGTCGTCGTCGATGCGTCGCAGTTTTGCCAGCGACAGCACCTGGAAGCCGCCGCTGTCGGTAAGGATCGGCCCGGGCCAGTTCATGAACCGGTGCAGGCCGCCAAGATGCTCGACCACGTCTTCGCCCGGCCGCAGTGCAAGGTGGTAGGCGTTGGCGAGCACGATGGTGCTGCCCGCCCCTGCGAGGCGGTCGGGCGTCAGCATCTTGACCGTCGCATTTGTGCCTACGGGCATGAACACGGGTGTATCCGCCGAGCCGTGGGGCGTATCAATTACCCCCAGCCGGGCGCCGCCGTCTGTTGTCGTGAGCCTGAAATCTATCAAAGCCGTCCCTAGTTGTCAATACACATCGGTACGAGCGGCCACCTCAACTGCTTGGTAATGCAGCACTTGCGACTCGTAAAAGTGCCAGGCACCGAAAAACGGACCCTCACCCCGGCCTTCGGCCGACCCTCTCCCACAGGGAGAGGGTGCGATGCTCTTGCTGCGCTCCCGTCTTGCACAAAATGAGAGGGTATGCTCTTGCTCCCCTCTCCCACTGGGAGAGGGGC
>JABMSA010000046.1 GCA_013202185.1 Planctomycetota bacterium | reverse complement strand
CGTGATCTCAATACGGTGCGGCATGTCAATCCACTCCGGCCTTGCTGTTCCTGGTAACGTGATCAATCGCCTGGACAAGGTACTCGGGCAAACGCGACCGAAGCTCGTCAGACCGGGGACCTAACTCCTCGAGGTACTCCGCAAGGAATTGTGCTGTTATCGCCTTTGACGCCTGTCCTTTGTGCAGAGGCTCGTACACCCTCAATGCGATCTGCTCAACCGCAAGGCTCTGCTCCACCCATTCACGCTGTGTCCGTTCGGCATCGCTGATAACACGAGTCCTCTCCTCCCCGGAAAGGGAGCCTGACTTGCCCTTGGCCTTCTTCGCTAGTTGGACCGCCGCATGTACCGGCAGGGATAGGCCGCAATACGCCAGATCATATTCCAAGGTCCATTTCGGCGAGACGAAGGTCCGGACTGTCTCATCGTCGTCGTCTTGAAGCTGCTCGACTTTCTTCCTCTTCTGCTCTTCGCTGTAGTCCGATTCCGCTCCCCCTGTCACCAGGCACGTTTCTTTCGCCGCATCCGGCGGGATGTCCCGGTCGGCGATACAGGCCACCGGGATCGGCACGAGCCTGCCGTCTGTGCGCTGGAAGATCCGCGAATACCGGAATAGACCGCGGCTACCTACCTTCACGATGGAAACGCCATGCTCCGAGAACGAACGTCCCAAGAGTTTCGCCAGCGTGGGAAGTAAGATGTTCTCAGCGTCTCCTTCGACGATGGCCACCCCCTGTGCAAAGAACAGATTCGCTTTCGTCACATCCAGGAAACGGCGGAGAAACCTGTAGTCTGCCTGGTCCAACCTGGTCAGATCGGACGATAACGAGAAGGCCTTCGCGTCGCACATCAGAATCACGCTTTCTACATCGACCATCGAGGCGAGGTTCGGGCTATGGGTCGTCAGGAGCACCTGCAGCCCGCCTTCTTCATTACTAGCCTTCTTCTCAAGGAACTCCATCAGGCGCACCTGCATCTGGGGGTGCAAGTGTGCTTCGGGCTCTTCGATGAGCAGCAGGGCCAAGGCCTTTTGCCCCTCGCCACCGAGGAGCAGAAGCTCAGTTGCCATGAACAACACATTGTTGACACCCAGCCCTCGGGGTGTTCGGAGTTCCACACCTTGTTTCGGTCTCAGCCACAATTCGAGCTTCTCAAGAACCTGGCGAAGCTCCGCGTGCCGTGCAACTCCGATCTCACCCTCGAGGACATCGTTACCGATGGAGACATCTCTCAGATACTCGGTATTGAGTTGGCCCTGGGTTTCCCGAACGACCTCGTTCTGACGTATCAGGTGCTCCGCTTGGCGCATGATCCCCACGAGGGTTGACGGCCTGCTCTCCAGGTTCTGTTCATCGAAATCGCTCTCGCCCTGGGCCTGGAAGTCTGGATGAGCATGCAGAACCTGCGACAGTCGCGACCCGCGACCCGCGCCAAGCTCTGCCTCAGCGTCTCGCAGGGGACGCAGGTAGGTCGCCTTCAAGAACTCGCGGATTTCGCCCTCGATTGTCGGACCTTCGCCCTCTCTGCCGGAACGCACCGTGACCGCAACGTTACGCCTTCTGCGGGTGCTCACAAGCATGTCGGCTAGGCGGGTCGCCCGCAGTGTTACATATAGACACGGCGCATCGTCTTCCACACTCAGCCACTCAAAAAATCTCGCTGACTCTTGGCGCGAGAGCCTGCGGAAAGCGCATCTGACGGTCAGACTGCCGGCGCGGTCCGATCCCGAAACGTGGAAATCATCTTCGGTCAGCCGGTAGAACTCAAGGCTCGTCGTCCACAGCACATGCCGAAGCGCGTCTACAACCGCGGACTTACCTGAGTCGTTCTCGCCGACCAACACGTTCAGCCCCGGCCGCAGTTTCAGGAGAAGGCTCTCGCCATCTTCCTCCGCGCCGAAGGTCCTGAAGTTCTCAATGAACAGCTCGGACAGGTACATTGCACCTCCGTACCTCCTCAGGCCCTCTTGTGCCCCGTCTTCGAAAACAGTCGACCCGGTCTCGATAGGGCCGCAGCTTTCCTTCAGTAGCCTTATATAGCTTACGGCACTGTGGTTAGGATGTCAATGACGTTTTGCCATTTGCGTTGTCCGCCTTTTGCTTCCCTCTGGGTGCTTTTTGGTTTTTTCAAAAGCCACCCGGCCCTCCTCTTTGGAACTGTCAGAGGGCAGCCGTGCCTTCTCCCGGGGCAGTTCCACCTGCGCTGACCGAAAAACCTCG
>JABMSA010000045.1 GCA_013202185.1 Planctomycetota bacterium | reverse complement strand
TGAGAAGTTCGACGTCCGCCAGCTTGATCCTTATGTCTCCCGCGATGACGATGCCCTTATCCAGCACGCGTTCCAGCAATTCAGCGAGCGTGACGGCTTCGACAGAATGCTGTACGGCCATGATCAATCCCTTTCAGAAGACTTTGCCGAGAGGACCGAGATCGATGTTGAGATCCTCGTCCTCCAGGCCGAAATCCTTTTTCAGTTTTTCCATTTCCTCGGCCAATCGCATGAAGGTGGTCCCCAGCCTTTCTGTTTCTTCGGCGGTGAGGGACCCTCCTTCGACGCGCCTGAGCGCCTGCCGCTCCAGCAGTTCCCGGAGCAGCTCGATAATCGTGAGGGCGAGCTTTGCGAGGCCGTGCTTCGTGTTGTCAGGGTCCATCTTGATCCGCGGCCGGCTGGGCTGGTAGAATCCGTCGGGCTCGGAGCCCGGCGACGATGACCGGCCCCGGGTCATGACTTTGTCGAAATCGCTGAGAGCGTCGGACTCACTTTTCGCCAGATTATATGATTCGGTCATACCCGGGGTAATCCTCCCCATCGTCCTCACGTGGCATATGGAACACGTCAACTTCTTCAGGTTTTTTCTTCGGCGGCGTAATCAGTCCTACTTCCCGGGCTTTCTCTGCCGATGTCAGCACGGCGTTGAGGCCGAGATAAAGCAGATCAATGTCCGCCACTGAAATCACAACTTCCCCCGAGATAACCACTCCCTTGTGAAGTATGCGATCAAGCGCTTCGCACAGCGAGACGCGCTCCTCGGCGTCAACTGGTGGATGCCCGCCCGATGGGGGTGCGCCGATTGCGGTCATTTCGTGTCCTCGGTATAGCTGGCCCGTTGGGTCACTTCTTCGCGGCCGTCTCGGTGACGGGTGTGTGGACGGGCCCGGCAAGCACTTTTGCGCCGTAGAGGGCCGCGCCAAGCTCGCCCAGGCGGTTGATGCCGCGCAGCTCGCCGCACCGGTAAACCACAGTCTGGTGGATACCGTCGAACGTTCCTTCAAACCTGCGACGGACTTCGGATTCCTTCCGGGCAATGGCGTTGCACAAGGGGCACCCGTCCGACGGCGTGGCCAGGTTAAGGAAAAGCAGGGGCACGTGGACCCCCGAGTCACTACACCCGGCAATGAGATCTTTGGTTTCCTCAAACGCCATCTCTGTGAGTATGCTCACGGCGTAAAGCCGGCCCCTGTGCGGATCGGTGAGCAATGAGCGGACAAACTTCAACCTTTTCGACATCGCGACCAGCAGCTCGGAGACTTTGGGCAGCCTGAATATATGTTTGTACTTCAGAAACAAATGAAAGAAAACCTTGAGCCAATCCTGTATCAGTTCCGGCATCTCGAGCAGCCGCAGCAGGTGGCCCGTGGGCGCGGTGTCGAGCACGACGATATCGTACTTGTTTTTCTCTTGCAGCTCGGCGATTCGGGTGAGCGCCATCACCTCGTCCAGTCCCGGTGGCGAGAGGTACAGAAAGCGCTCCATCACCTCGTGATCGAACTCGAAATCTATCCAGGTTTCGCCGGCCAACGAGTCGAAAAGCCCAGCGATCTCTTCGGCGTACCGGTCTTTCAGCACCTGAAATTCGGCTTCGGCGTCTATCTCAATCGCGCTCAGCCCGGGAAGAACCCGTGTTTCTTCCGGCCCCACCTCTACGTCGAGGCAGTCCGAAAGGGAGTGCGCCGGATCCGTGGAGAACAACAGTAGTTCTTTCCCCGGGTATTCCCGTGCCAGATGGATCGCCGCCGCGCTCGCGAGCGTAGTTTTGCCCACGCCCCCTTTGCCGGCAAAGAGCAACAGCGACACCTCCGGCCCAGGGAGCGTCGGAGGGTGTGCAACACCGATGGGCGCCGCCGCCGCCGGGCGCGGCTCGTTGTCCGGCATCTCGAGCATGCCTATCTCTTCCCAGAAAGCGCCCAACTGCTCGACGCCCTCCACCTGGGCTCCCTGGATGGGTATTCGCCACAGCCTGCATTCAGAGAACTCCTCGCAAAACCTGCGCAGTTGCTCTTTTTGCTGGGTGCGTGCGCGTGTGCATACCGGGCAATTGCTCCCCTCGGGGAAAACTCGGTTCAGCAGAATATCGGTGACGGGGATTTTCGCCTTCTTGAGCGCGTCGATCAGCCGGCGCGTCTCAAGCACAATCACCGGCTCGGCCACCGCCACCGGCACGAAGCGACACCGCTGCCGGTCCGAAAGAACCGAGCGCACGGTCCCCACCAACTCCAACATATCGTCGAGGAACCTGTCGGTGTCGTCCTTGCGATAGTATCCCCGGTACAACTCGGCCATGAAGCGGTGCTTGGCGAGCATGGCGTCGAGGGTGGCGATCCATTCCTGCATTATGTCGGGCAGTTCAAGGAACCTGAGCGTATGGCCGGTCGGGGCCGTGTCAACCACGATACAGTGGTATCGGTCCGCGTCCACCAGCTTTGCAATCTCGTTGAACGCCATGATTTCGTCGAGCCCGGGCAGGGAGAGGTCCAGGACCTGCTCGATATCCTCATCGTCGAGAAAGGTGCCGCGCCGGGCGATCTCGCGGAGATGCGAGGAGTGGGCTTGCCTGAACTCCTCCATGCACTTGTGGGCGTCGATCTCCATGAGCTCGAGGTTGGCGGGGGGGGAGGAGCCGGCGAAGCTGTCCCTCACCGAGTGGGCCGGATCGGTGGAGACGAGCAGGAAGCTCCGGTCCGGCGCTGCCTTGGCAAGAAAGAGAGCCGTGGCGGAGGCACAGGTGGTCTTGCCCACGCCGCCCTTGCCGCCGAACAGTACCAGTCTTAAGCCATCGTCCTGTAAGAATGCGGGCAGGTTGTGATCTGGCTTCATCCGTGTCGCCCATGATATCAGTCGTCAGTCTACAGTCGGATAGTTGAAAAGACGCTAGTTGAGCGCCTCTTCCTTTATTCTTTATCCTTTATCTTTCCGCCTTCGTCCTTTTCTTCAGGGGTCGCGCGTTTTTTTTTGATTCGGCCTCAGGCGTCGCTGTTTTGTGTTCAACGGTCGCGACGTCGGCGATTGTTTCGGTCGCAGGCTCTTCGGTTTCTCCCTGGTGCTCTATTTCCTCGAGGCGATCTTTCAGCTCTTTTTCGCGCCCACCGAAATCTTCTTGGGTCATTTCTCCCGTTTCGCGCATCATATACAACTCGCTGAGTTCGGCCCGGATGGCTTGGGCCTGGTCTTCAAGTTCCTCGTCGGCTGGTTCCTCCTCGCCGCGACTCTCTATTTCGTCGAACCGATCCAATAGAACCTTTTCGTGCTGTTCGAATTCTTCTTCGGTCAGTTCGCCGGTTTCGAGCCTCATGTAGAGGTCGCTGAGTTCGGCCCGGATCGACGCCGCTTCGTTCTCAAATTCCTGCTCGGCAAGTTCGTGGACCTTCCTGGCGATCCAGGCCACTCCGCGAACGGGAAACAGGAGTATGTCGTCCAAGATGAACATGGGCCGGCCTCATTACTTGCTTGCGTCTGCGACCTCCAAGCCGGTCACGAAGTTGTAGGGCGGCCAGGGGCCGTTGAAGTCGAAGCGGTAATTGTCGTCAAAAAGCGCCGCCGCCTCGAAAACTCCCTCTTCAAATTCCTTCTGAGCGTCCTTGAGAATAAGGCATGCCAGATTCATTACCTCGCGCTCGTTCCGGGGCTTGTTTCGCTTTATTTCCACGCACCGCGCCCCGAGCGCCCTTTCCACCGTCTGTGTGTGAGTGTCGCGATCTTTGTTGAGCGTCTCGTCGAACATATGCCCCAGCTCGATCTTGTCGTCGCGGGTAGGCTGGCGGCGTCCGTGGTAAAGCTTATCGCGAAAGGCCCTCAGATCGGCGTGAGTGTTGACGAAGTACTCAAAAACGTTCATCACGTCCCAGAAAACCCTCAAACCCATCTCCACCTTTCCCTCCAGGTGGCGCAGCTTGTCGTCGAGGGTCGCCTGGTTAAGCGACAGCACTTTCCGGACGGCATCTGAGCTGTCCGCGATGACCCCGAACGACATCGGAAGAACCGTGCATTCGGCCATCAGGTCTTTGAGTACCTGGTGGTGCACTGCGAGCCGCCGGCGGTTGGGGCGTAGTTTCTCGTTGGGAAGGTCGCTGACTATGGCCGCCAGGGGGCCGTGCGAAATACAGCGAATGGTTCCGCCGTCGATTCCGACACAGTACTGAGCGCTGTCTGCCATCCAGGCGGCGGCCTGGGCGTCCGGCACTATGCCGTACAGGTACTTGCCGGCTGGGGTTTCGGCGTCTGTCGTGGCCGCTGTCTCCGGCGCGGCTTCTGTCTGTGTCGCGAGGGGCGTGTCCCCCGCGGGTGCTGTGTCTGCGACCATGTTACTTCCAACTCCTTTCCTGCACACGTGCGCGACCTCTCGGCCCGCGGAAACGGGTGCGTTGAGGGCCGCGCCGTCACAACGTCCATTCGGCCGGATGTTCCTCCGGCAGTCTTCACGTGCCTCACCCGCCTATCAGCTCGAACGTCTCTTCGAGTGTAGGCTTATGCGGACCCTGTACACACGTCACCGATTTGACGGCGCCTTCTTCCGCCTTAATCTCAAGGACCGCGCGGCAGGTGTAGCACTTCACCTGGCCTTCGTAGTCGTCGTAGGCATCGTCGAGCTCGAGCTTGTGCCCGCATGATAGGCAATTGACCCTCATTATTATTCTCCTCGATTTTGTTCCTGGGTGGCTGGGGGAGGGAAAAGCGCATCCTCCGCGCACAGTCAGGCAAACACGTTCCGGCTCCGGAACGCAGGCTTTTCCGGCTCAGTACTTCAGTTCCACTCCCACCCGCTGCCCGGTATTCGATGACCGTTTCCGCGATTGGGCGCTAGTTCCTGCCCCGGCCTTTTCACCCGAAGCCGACGACCTGCGCCCAACGGATTTCGCCTCTACGAGCTTCGGGGCGGGAAAGCTTGAAGCGAGCGTAGTCTCTATTGAGTTGCGATACGTTGCTTCTTCTGCGTCGATTTCGCGAATGCGAGCTTCGAAATCCCTTATCTGATTCAGCCTGGTCTTTATCAGCCTTCGCCGAATGACTCTTTCACGCGTCAGGCCGGCGAGCTTCATGTAAGCTTTGACG
>JABMSA010000595.1 GCA_013202185.1 Planctomycetota bacterium | reverse complement strand
GGGGTTGTAGAAGCACATCTCGTATTCGGCGCCCAGGCCCTTGTGAGTAAGGCCGCGCACCTTGAACGTCCCGGGCTTTATCAGCTTCCCTTTGTCGTTGAGGCAATCCCACTTCACCTCGACCGTGCGGACCTCGTCCTCGAGGCCGACGGAATACACGAGCGGATCGCAGCCACCGGCCAGCGTGCGGATTCTGCCGCCGTTCTGATCCTCGATGACGATCGTGAAGCGGGTGGCATCGGCCGGGATCGCAACGCGCACAGGCACTGTGCCCTCGATTTTGAAACTCTCGGGCACGTACTCGCGCACAGGCACATCGCCCTTGGCCAAAAGCGTGGCATCGCCCCATTTATTCCACGCGGTCCAGTAGAACTCGCGCGATGTCTGCCCCGGCTGCATGTTGTCGGCATAGCGATGAACAGGCCATGTGCGGCCGGACGGATCGCCCCAGAGGAATTCATTGCCGAGCTGGAATGTATCGCCTGCCTTCCAGTCGGGCTTCTTGTCGCAGATGACCTCCCACGGGAGCCTGACCTCCTGGACGAAGGCATCGTCGCCCGTTTTCCTGTAGGCCATCTCGATGCCGCGGCCAAGGGCGGTGCCCCCTGCCTTGCCGACCCAAAACGTGCCGGGACCGCCGAACGGCTTCGTCATGCTCTGGCCATACTGGATGTGGCAGACGGGCATCTTCTTCGGCGCGAAATGCCACAGAGTGACGTGGCTGATCTTGTCCGTCCGGATGCGGAGCTGCCACGAGTCCGACTTCCATCCCTCATTGACGAGGTAGTCGGGATCGACGGTGCTGTACATCGGGGTGGGATCTTTCCATTTCGCGGCGAGATAGAGATTCTCCGCATCCCACATCGCGGCGGCCTCCACCGAGTAGCGGCTGCGGAGGTCGATGTCCGCAAATACGCGGAAGCGGCCGGACCAATCCCATTCAGCGAGGTCGCCGTTGATCTTCACCTTCGGCGGCGCCGGCAAAAGGAGGATGCCTTCGTTCTGGCTTTGCCGCCCGATCATGTTCTGCGGCTCTGCCCCCAATGCTGGTACGGCAAGCGTGACTGCTGTGCAAGCGCACAGCACCATGTTTCTCAGGCACATTTCTCATTCTCCGTTTTCATCTGAGTGACGCGCGCATCAGTTTCCTTACGCCGGTATTATAGCAGGTGGCGCGTGGTATGTCAAGCATGGCGCAGCGTGCGCCCGGGAGCCGGCCGGCGCAGGTACATGTTGACTCACCTTGACGGGCGGCGAGCGGCCCCGCTGTTGTAAACCTGTGGTAAAGTCGGTCATCTGCTCTGGCCTGTCTTTCATCGTTGCGCTGTGCCTTCGCCGCCCGGGCCTCTGAGGGCGACCGATAGCCCGGCGAACTGTGCGGGCGAAGGTGGTTGTAATCATCGCGCCAGCGCCGCAGCGGCACTTGTGCTTCCTGCACGGTGTCGAATATCTCGCGGTTCGGCAATTCGTCACGCAATTTTCCGTTGAACGATTCGATGTAGGCGTTCTGCCGTGGGCTTCCTTTCTTTATGAATGCGGTTTTCACACCCAAACGCCCAAGCCATGACCGCACTATGCGAGCCGGTCAGGTGGCTATTATAGCAAGGTGCCCGGACAATAGATGTCCTGGTGCGGAGCATTCTTCGAATCTGTTCCGTGGCTTGCTCTGTGGCACCAGCCACGCATCGCTTATGCAGCAAGAAGCCGTTCACGGATCCACAACATTTGGCTTAAGTCGATTCGAACGTTTTCCAAAATTGTAGTGTACACATCGGCATGAGCCGGGTATATCGCGGGCTACGACCGCGTTATTCTGCATAAGTTCACGAGACTTGATTTGAAGGCAGCGGCTTAAACACGGGACCCACTGTCCACCAACTGTACGCGACTGCGACTCACAATCAGAGCAGACCGACTGAAAGAGGCGTGGGAACGCCTTCTAACACAAACCGGGAAAAAGTTCAACTCCGTCTGAAGCATGACACATGGCTCATGAACGGCCCTGTGTCAGGAAAAGGCTCAAAAAGAAGTGCACTGCGCCGCAGGACCGCAGAGAATCAGTACGGCCCCTTCAAACTGGGCCGGATCCAGTTGGCATGGGTCCGCCGGATGGCAATTCGTTGAAGCAAAGGCAAGAGATTCCCCTTCCGAGCGCCTCCTCCGTGGTCTGACGCAACCAGGTAAAACTGACCGCCGGCAACTCAGCAGATCTCACCGTGTTCACAGGTCCGACTCCTTCTACATTGCGCTTTGTCGCGGGAAATCTCGGTTTACCAGATCGACGGCCATCATGAACAACAGGCCGAAAAGACGCCTGATTTGGGTCCCGATCATTCACACCCAGGCCGACATGGGAAGCCTGGGCGAGTGGGTTGAGTATGTATATAAGCGCAAGATCGGACACGAGAAATGGAAGCAGCATCGCAAAGCAACAGAAGAACTTTGGCAAAGGATTCGGCGCGAGATAGATAATCTGCACCTGGATCACGAGAGGGTCAGGCTCTACCAGGACGGCCTGCCTGACTGCGGTGTTGAGGAGAAAATAGTCAGAGACCTGGCCAAAGGGGGGAGCGAGAACTATCGGCTGCTGGCGGATCTCATGGACAAGGGGGCCAAGGTGACCGGGACGGAATCGCCCGAGCTTCTGGTAGAAGAATATGACACTATCCGGCAGGCGCTGGCGGCTGAAGTATCGCAAGGACGCAACGACGCCGCAGCCTCGAGCAAGCAGCGGAGCAAGGACCTGCTCGACGAGCGAAACCGCTTCATAGCCCAACGCATTAACGATACGCTTGCGGCGGAGGAGACGGGCCTGGTGTTTCTGGGCATGCTTCATTCGCTGAAGGGCTTGCTGGCCCCGGACATCCAAATGATCGTCCTTGGGCAGGCGCGCCCTGAGGCAACGCCACGGAAGGCGGATATCGATATCAAATGGTCGGACGAGAAGAAAACGGAGCCCGATGAGCAGGTCTGACGCCCCACCGATGGGGGCTCTTATCGCAGCCACTTTTCGCTCGAACGGACAAGGAGTCCAAGCATGAACTGCAAGTCTGCAAGTTTGATCTGGGTGCCGGTCATTCATACACAGTCCGACCTGGGAAGCCTGGCCGAGCGGTCCAGGGATACCGTCGGGCGCCTGCAATGGCAGCAGCGTCGCGAGGTCACGGAAGAACTGTGGCACAGAATCCGGCGGGAGATCGACGACTTGCGTCTGGACTACGAGAGGGTCAGGCTGTACCAGGATGGCCTGCCGCACTGTGGCTACGAGGAGCAAATTATCACAGATCTGGCAAACGCGGGGAACCAGAACCACGTGCTTCTGCTGGATCTGATGGCTAAGGGGGCCAGGCTCACCGGGACGGAATCTCCCGACCTCCTGACGAAACAATATGAAGTTATCCGGGGGATGCTGTCGTCGCACAGCCTTGAAGACGTGGCTGATCTGTACACAGAGCGCAGCAGAGCCTTGCTCCTGGAGCGAGATCGTTATATTGCCCAACGGATATCCGACACGCTCGCAACAGGAGAGACAGGTCTCATCTTCCTGGGTATGCTTCATTCGGTGGAGGATTACCTCTCCCCTGATATCGGAATCAGCATGCTGGGCGGAACAGTGCCGATCCTGGAGCAGGCCGGTATTGCTTCCCACGGAAAAGCGGCGGAACCCGACGAGCTTGGCGAAGCCCTCCCCCAGCCGGAGGCGTTATGAGCGGCAAGCGTGGAAGCCCGGCTTGTAGTCGAAGACGTGCCGAGACAAGGAACAAGAACCTGCGCAACTCAAGAAAAATGTGAATCCGCGTCGTAATGCGCTGAAGAATAGAACAGTTGTTCGGGATCAGAATACCCTACGGGTGCTTTCGAGAAAGGAATAGGTCATGGCAGAAGAAAAGAAGAAAGAAGAGGCAAAGAAGAAAAT
>JABMSA010000594.1 GCA_013202185.1 Planctomycetota bacterium | reverse complement strand
TCGGTCTCGGCTGCCAGAGCCCAGCCGAGCTGCGAACCGCCGCCCCTACCCGCGCCCATGCACGTCTTTTCTTTCGCGCCGCGGGGGTTGCCATGTGGCAGGGGAATGCGTCCGGCGCAGAACCGGAGCGCGACACGGATTGTCGCGTTACAAATGGTCCGGCCTGCGGAGCCTTCCTCCTTGAGATGGTTCTATCTGTTCTTGTGGCCGGAGAGCCAAACGTGTTCCTATTCTTCTTTCGCCGGCGCTCCCTTGAGGATTTTTCTGGCGCCCATTTCGATCAGGCTCGAGCCGGTGTTGGTCCAGAATGTTCCTTCGCCGCTGTACCGATATTCGATCTGTATGTCGTCGGGCAGGCTTTCGGCAAAAGTTGCGAGGTTGTATTGCTCGGGTCCGCCGTATGCCTGGATGAGGAGTTGGAGGCGCGTTGCTTCGGCTGTCTTGCGTGCTTCGATGACGTCGGCTTCGGCTTGGCCTACTATCTTCACTATCTGGGCGTCTAGCTCGGCGGTTCCCTTCTTGAGCTGTGCAACGTTGCGGTCGGCTTCGGCCCTGGTCTCGGCGGCCTGCTTTAAGCCGAGCTCGCGTTCTTCCTGCACGAGCGCCTGTGTTTCGGCGTCGAAGTCTCTGATGGCGATGTCGACCATCTTCGTGGCTTCTTCGAGCCCGGCCGCCACGGTGTCGCGTGCCTGTTCTATTCTCAGCGTTATCTTTTCTTCTTCGGCGAGCATGCTGGCCTGGATGTTGGCCTTGATGTCTTCGGCGGGATGGAAACCGCGCACGAGCGCGATGAGGAAGTTTATGCCGTTCACTTCGCCCATCGTCTGCAGCGCCGTGGTGACCTTCTCCTGGAATTGTTCGCGCGTGGCGCCCTCGATGAATTGCTTGGTTGTGAGGTTGGAGCCGGCGTTCTTGCAGAGGCTCATTACCTGCGGCTCGATGATCTTCGCCTCGACCATTTCGATGTTGCCGTATTTGCTGATGATGCGAGGGGCGTTTTCGGGGAAGATGCCCCACACGACCGTGAAGTCGATGTGCATCTGCTTGCCGTCGGCCAAGGGGAAGGAAACGCCCGACCCCTCCACCATCCGGCTTACCGGCTTGCCGTCGATATTGACTGTCTCATACTCGGCGGCGCGGTCCCAAACGCGGTAGCCGATTTCAACGCTGTCGACCCTGATCTCGTTTGGGTTGATGTTGTAGTAGCCTGCCGGCAGCACGGCGTCTAGCACACCCTTGTTTTCGCCTTCGTTGAGTGTTTGCACGCCCACGTAGCCGGGGTTGATGATTGTGGCCCTGATGGGCTCCCCTACTTTCCGTCCGAAAGTGTTGATCCGCCAGGTTCCGGGTGTGAGCACTGCCTTTTGCATTCCCTTTTCATCGGGCTCGGCCAGGAATCGCCCGGACGGAAGCGGCTTGCCGGTTTTGTTGGTGACGATTGCAACGTAGCCGGCGGGCACGGTTATGTTCTTGATTCTCTCGACCGAGTACGTCCAGGGGTCGAGGTCGAGGTGTCGGCCGGGCCCTCGCAACTGCTCGATCACGCCTTTCTGGCCTTCTTGTGCGTATTGGTCGCCGGCGGGTTCTCCGGTTTTTCTGGAGATCTTCAGCGAGTAGCCCTGATCGCACCACTTGTAGCAGAATCCCCATTTCCAGACGGTTATTCCGATCGGCACCAGGAGTGCAACTATCACCACGATGGCTGCTATTCTGAACTTCATTATTAGTCTCCGATATTGGTAGTGATCTTCATTTTATGTTTATGACAAGCACCGGGGCGTTTGCGCTATTCGCCTGAGTCGGCCTTGTCATCATCTTCCCCCATCGATGCAAAGCGTTCGAAGAGCCTTGCAAAGGAGCCTTCGGTGTTTGAAAGGATCTTTCTTATTCCGGGCGAGAGTTTCTTGATCAACTGGTATTCGGCGTATCTGTCGCCGGTTTCGAACGCGGAGACTTTCGCCTCTACGGCGTTGGCTTCGGCCTTGTTTTTCATGACGGTCACTGCGGCCTGTGCGGTTCCCTCGGCCAGGATCTTTGCGGCTCTGTCTTTTGCGGCTTCGAGCATGACTTTCGCCACTGCGAGTTCCTTCTGGGCCCTTGTGACCTCGACGGCCTTGTACTGTTCTGCAGCGCGGATTTCGGTGACTACTCCTGCGCGGACCTCGCCCCGCTGACTCTCGCGATCCTTTCGGCGTTCCTCGATGACCTTTGCGACTCGTCCGCCTTCGCGCAGCGGCTTGCCGTCGGGCCCGAGCTTTTCCGTTGCTCCGATGACCTTCGGATTGCCGCGTTCATCGAGCAGTGGCTCGCCATTGGGGCCAAGCTCGGGTTCGCCGCCCTCGAGTATTACTGTGCCGATCTGTGTTTCTATTTCTTTCCTGTATCGGTCCATTTCGCGCTTCGATATTTCGCGCCGCTCGTACTGGTCGCGAATCCGGCGCGGCGGCTCGGTGGCGCGGATCACGAACGATCTGATGATCACGCCTTCGGCGGCGCACGATTCCTTGAGGCGCTGCTGCACCTGATTCTGCACCTTGATGCGCGTGTCGCCGGTGATGTAGTCTACCGCGCGGTGCTGCCCGCCGATGGTCCTGAAATACGAACGTGCGAAAGGCAGTATCAGCTTGCGCTGGATGTTGTTGATGCCGCCGGATTGCACGAGGTCCGTCTCGTCGACGTACTTCACAAAGAGTTCCGGCAGCTTGTCGATGTCGGGGGCCCATTCGATGATGCCTTCCACCTTGATGTCGAAACCATACCTCGAGGGGAAGGTAACGCCGTACACGCCGGCCATCTCGAACTTCTGCGAACGGACGTCTATGGCCGTGACCTTGCACATGTAGGGATTCGAGTACTTCGGATGCGTGCCGGGCGGCAGGAGAAAAGGCTGGGTGCCGCGCTCTCCTTCGTTAACCACAAACACGTTGGGATCCTCCGGCGGATCGCCCACCAGCCGCGTTACCACTCCCATGTAGCCCGGCTTGAGCTTTACCATCGGGTGTTGCTCCACCTTGTAGGCCCACGTGTTGATGAAATGGCGGCCGATCCCCAGCGGCTCCTCGAGGATTCCCTTCTCATCAGCGGTCGTCGCCAGCACCTGTCCGGGCGGCAGCGGCCTGCCGTACTTGCGCACAAGCACGCCAACTTTCAGATCCGGGATAACGGTAGCGGCCATCGGCTTGGGCCACCACCAGTAGTAGGGGTTGCGGAAGTGGCGGCCTACCTCCAGGATTTGGAACCGGGGCCCCTTGAGCTTGTCCGAGTCTTTAATCTTCGGATCGACCTCGAGCGGCTCTTCGTCGCCCGGCTCCTCGAGTTCTTCCAAGCCCGCCATCTTCGGATCGCCTACCAGAAGCATTTCGTTGGTGATATCCGTTCCTGTTTTTTTCAGCAGAGGAACGAACTGCTCCTCACCGACTTGTATCCGGCAGTACGTCCACACGTACATGCCGGCCGCCAGAACGACAACGACTACGCCGACGACGATATTCTTCGCCATCGAGCCGCCGCCGAATTGGTACATCTGGCCGTTGCTTGTGCCCTGCGAATCGAACCGATCGATCATGCTTTCTCTCCTATGTGTGATCCCGAGAAAAACAGGCCGGTCGAAATGACACGGACCATCACGCCAAACAAAGTGAGTTCTGCCACCCCGGCATTGAGCCGTTCATCTGCAACGCCACGGGCATACCCACAACACGCGCCGCCCGCAGCAGCAATCATGCAAAGTATCATACACCATAGGCGGGCGGGTATCAAAGATAAAGCGGCGGGATCACGGGCTTCAGTGGCAGGGCTCGGAGCGCCTGCCTGTTGCAGGCGTGACATCTGGCCTGTGACTGGCGGAATAAACAGGTAACCGTCCCTAGTTATCCTAGTTATCATTCCTGGTTTTCCGGAAGCGAGACGACACGATCGGCCCCCACTGGCGCATACCTGCGACGGCCGGGCGACGCCAGGTGCGATACGTGCTCATAGGACACTAACTACTGGAACTCGTTCGTCCGCGCCCGCTTGGCGGCGGCGATGTGCGACCCTGGCTGCCTGTCGCTTTTCGGCCGCGACCACCGCGCTTCCGCCGCTTGGGGGTGCCGGCGTCAGAACGCTTCGCCGCCTTGCGCTGCGGATGG
>JABMSA010000593.1 GCA_013202185.1 Planctomycetota bacterium | reverse complement strand
GTTTTTGGCATCGAGCCGCTAAGATGTCATGGCCTGTCGGATACGACGTTGATATGAAATGATTCCGCAGAGGAGGAGGAGGACGACGACGATTTTGTAGACACCCACACTCGAACCGGAATATCGCATAGCAAAGGAGCACACGACATGGAGAGCATTGTGGAAGCAGCCGGCAAGGCAGCGGAAGCAGTATCGTCGAAGGGCTCGATCTCGCCCGTAATCGGCATCATCCTGGGCACCGGCCTGGGAGCCCTGGGCCAGACAATCGACATCGACTGCACCATCCCCTACGCAGACGTTCCCGGCTTTGCGCGCCCGACCGTTGCCAGCCACGCCGGGCAACTGATACTCGGAAAAATCCGCGACGTGCCCGTGATCGTGATGGAGGGGCGCTTCCACTGCTACGAGGGCTACACTGCCAGGGAGGTAACCTTTCCCGTGCGCCTGTTCAAGGCTATGGGCGCCGACACACTCATCGTCTCCAACGCGTGCGGCGGAATGAACCCGCTCTACAGCAAGGGCGACCTCATGGTCATCGAGGATCACATCAACCTGATGGGTGTGAACCCGCTGATAGGCCCCAACGAAGACGCCCTCGGGCCGCGCTTCCCCGATATGTGCGCCCCCTACGACCCCGACCTCATCAAGCTCGCCGAAGAAACCGCGCTCTCGATGGGCATGAAGCTGCAGCGGGGCGTGTATGTGGCGGTGCTCGGCCCCAACCTCGAAACCCGGGCAGAATACAGGATGCTGCGGACGATGGGCGCCGACGTCGTCGGAATGTCGACCGTGCCCGAGGTGATCGTCGCCGCGCACACCGGGCTGCGCTCGCTCGGGCTGTCGGTTGTTACCGACCTCTGCCTGCCCGACGCCCTCAAGCCGGCGTCGCTCGACGAGATCATCAAGACCGCCAACGAGGCCGAGCCCAAGCTCGCGAAGCTGGTGGAAGAAGTTATTGCGAAACTGAAGTAGCGGCCTGTCCTTCGGACAGGTTGCCTGTCCTGCGGACAGGTTCGGCCTGCCCTGCGGACAGGTTGGTCGAGCCTTCGCTCGGCACGCACCGCCTCTGCGTGCAGGCGCACGGCCCGACTTCTCCGCGCAGTTCACTCTACCCTTCGAGTGCCTCGAGTGCGTCGATCACCTTCGGGATGTATGTGTAGCCCGGCCCGCCCTGCATCATCACCGCCACGCCTGCGACCTCGAGGATTTCCTCCTTGGTGGCCCGGGCCTCGAGGCATTTCTTTACGTGAAGGTTGATGCAGGGATCACACCGTAATACAATCCCCATCCCGAGGGCCACAAGCTCCTTCTCTCTCACAGTCAGGGCGCCGTCTTTCATCACTTTCTGGAACAGTCCGAGCATTCCGCCAACCGCATCGGGTGCCATCTCCTTCATCTTTGGCATGTCGGCCTCGAACTTCTCAAAGAATTTTGCTGCTTTGTTTCCCATTTTTTCTTCCCTTTCATTTCTGAAATGACCTGACCTGTTGCTTGCCCCCGCCACCCGAGCGCTCCTTGGCTTCGCGGCGGCGGGGCGTTAGCGCTGATTCATTATAGCCTGCACGAGGCGCGCTTTCAACGACGACAAGGCGTTCCCGCGCCTCTTAAAGTCGGACCGCTCTAAAGGAGGTGAAAGCTGGCCTAAGGCCATTGCTGGGAGGAGCATCCTTCGGTGAGGTGCTTGCTGATGACGATCATGTCGAGGATGTTGATGTAGCCGTCGTTGTTGATGTCGATGTGCTCGAGGCCGCCCGACTCGGGGTCGTCGTTGAGAACATTTCGAACCGCGATCAGATCGAGGACGTTGACGCAGCCGTTGCCGTCGACGTCGGCGGGGATGGCTATGTCGGGGCCGTAGGGGCCTCCGTAGGCTCCACGGTCGTTCTGTGAGCCGTCGGTATCGTTGAACGACGGATCGGGGTGGCCGGTGTCGATGCAGGGCGATTCGGCCTGGAGTGTGTAGTCGCTTTCGGCCGCGTTAACGAACAGCGGATCCGCCGCGCTGTTTTGCGTTCCGGGGTCGTTGTCCTGTATCTGAGAGTAGTTGGCCTGCACGTTGAAGAGGTCGTCGCCGTTGTCCCACACAATGCAATTGAGAACTGTGGGAAATGACGGAGCGGGTGCGACAATGCCGCCTGGGGAGGAGTATTTGTTGTTTCCGACAATGGTGTTGTTTATGATCATCGGGGAGGAGTTTTCGCAGTATATTCCTCCGACCCGCCACCACGAATAGTTGGTGTCGACCACGCAATTGTAGAGCGCCGCGTTGGATGAGTAGAAGAAGTAAATGCCGCCCGCAGAGCCGTCGTAGATGGTGTTGGCGGTGTTGGCCGAGATGATGGCGCGGGTGATTATCGGGCTGGAGATGTCCAGGAAGATGCCGCCGCCATCGCGGGTCGAGGTGTTGCCGTAGATGAGCGCCCGGCGAAGTGTGCCGCCGGAAGATTTCCAGTAGATGCCGCCGCCGTCGAGGGCGATGTTGTCCATTATCGAGCAGCGATCGATGTTGGCGGTGGAATTATCGTTGATGAACAGCCCCCCGCCGAGGTTGGCGCACTGGTTGTAGCGCACGTCGGTGTTCTCGATGGTGAGGGTGGCTTTCGACACGGCAATGCCTCCGCCGGCCTGCGATGCCCCGGCGGTGATGTTGGTGGAGATGGTGGAGTCGATGATGGTCAGGTCCGAGTCGGCGAGCGATGCATTCGGGCTTCCCGCGAAGATGCCCGCGCCCCAGCCGGCGCTGTTCTGGTAAACCAGGCAAGACTCGACGGTGATCGTGGAGTTGTCGATCGAAATGCCGCCGCCGGTCGGGGCTGATCCGCCAGTGATGGTGAAGCCCTTGAGGATGACGTTGGACACATCGGTGGCGGTCACGACCGAGCCTGCGTAGGCGCCGTTGATTATCACGACGTCGTAGCCGTCGCCGATGACATCGATCCCCGAGCGGAGAGTGATGGTTTCCACATACGCGCCGGCCTTCACTCGCACGGTGTCGATGTTGGGTATGGCTCGGACGATGCCGGTTGCGATGGTTGTATACGGGCTGGCCTGGGTGCCGTCTCCCGGCGGGCCGGAGTATGATTTATCCACATAAACAATCGCGGCGTCTGTCGAAGAAACCAGGCAGGCGAAGGCACATATAATGAAACAAGAGATACAGCTTCTCTTCACGGCTTTCTCCTCGACGTCGGGGCCGTCCTGGCGTGGGGTTCCTATATGTAATTATACCTCGACTTGCGCGGCGTGTCAAGTTTTACAGGGATATTATTCATTCAACACAAAACCGATCATCTTACTTCCGGCGACTTCTCGCCGCGCCTGCGACGATATATGGAAGCGCGTTGTGCTTTAAGCAGGGGAACCACGAATGGACACCAATGAACACGAATAGGCCCGTCCGCCATAGCTCGGCGACGGCGGGAGCGCTGTTTTTGCT
>JABMSA010000592.1 GCA_013202185.1 Planctomycetota bacterium | reverse complement strand
GACAATAGGACAATAGGACAATGGGACAATAGGACAATGGGACAATGGGACAAAAGGACAATAGGACAATAGGACAATCCGACAAAGTGTAGTTCAAGCCCCCGCAGGGGGCGAAAGACCCCTAGCCACGGGCGTGAGCCCGTGGAACACGTGCGGAACAACCCCAGAGCCCCCGCAGGGGGCGGCAGAACGGGACCTTGAAATGAACGTTGCCATAATCGGTTTGCCCCTCTCGGGCAAGAGCATGATATTTGACGCCGTGGCCGGCGGGCACGAAGCCCAGAGCCACGATCCCACCAAGCCGCGCGTCGTCACCGTAAAAGTGCCCGACGAGCGGATGGAGTGGCTGCGAGAACACTGCAATCCGAAGAAGTTCACGCTCGATTCGATTGAGTTTCTCGACTTCGCGGGCCTGTTCGACACCAGCCCCGAGGCACCTCGCGACAGCCGGATTTTCTCGGAGGTGCGCGCCTCTGACGCGCTCATGATGGTACTGCGCGGATTCCTCGACGACGCACTGCCGCATCCCGAGGGCAGCGTCGACCCGGCCCGCGACCTCCGCTTCATCGAAGCCGAGATGCTCCTCGCCGACCTCGACACGATCGAGCGCAGAATCGTAAAGCTCGAGGTGCAGGTCACCAAGCCCACGCAGACGCAGGAGCAGGACAAGCTCGAGCTGGCAGTCTTGCGGCGATGCCGCGATGCCGTCAATGAAGAAGAGCCGATCAAGAGCATTCAGCTCAAGTCGAACGAAGAAAAGGCCATCAGGGGCTTCCGTTTCCTCACCGCCAAGGATGCCGCGGTCGTGATCAACATCGGCGACGACCAACAGCCCGACGACTCCTGGCGGGCGGCCATCGTCGAGAAATACGCGCAGGTGGTCTTTGTGCGGGGGCGAATCGAGGCCGAAATCGCCGAGCTGGAAGAAGCGGATCGCGCCGAATTCCTGGCCGACATGGGCATCGACGAGTCCGCCCGCGATCGCCTCATTCACTCTTCAATGCGGATACTGGGCAGGGGCAACTTCTTCACCATCGGCGGCGATGAGGTGAAGGCCTGGCCGCTCGATCCCGGCGACACCGCCCTCGACTGCGCCGGGAAGATTCATACCGATCTGGCGCGCGGTTTCATCCGCGCCGAAGTTACGCACTTCGACGACCTCGAAAAATGCGGATCGATCAAGGAAGTGAAAGCCCAAAACAAGTCGCGGCTCGAGGGTAAGGACTACGAGGTCAAGGACGGCGATATGCTCGACATTCGCTTCAACGTCTGACTATGCCAAGAGTACTGTTGGTTCATCACTCGTCACAGGCCGGCGGAGCCGAAAACAGCCTCCTCGATCTCGTCGGGGGCCTGAGCGAGGAGTGGGGGGCTCTCGTAGCCTGTCCGGGCGGCGGGCCGCTCATCGAGCAGCTCGAGGCCGCCGGCGGGCGCGTCCTGCCCGCGCCGATTGCTCGCTTCAAATGCACGGCGTGTCCTATCCAACTCAGCAGATATTTCCTCGCGTGGCGCCGTGGCGTGCGGGCGCTCGTCGCGATCATCAAGGACGCCGGCATCGACATCGTGCACTCCAACACCACCACCGCTCATCTTTACGGCGGCGCGGCTGCCGCCCGCTGCCGCGTGCCGTCGGTTTGGCATATCAGAGACACCGCCATACCGGGCGCGGCAAAACTCATTCTTCCCGGGGCCTCCGCGTGCATCGCGATTTCGCACTACATTGCGGATCACGTTGGCCCAGCCGCCAGGCCCGGGCCCGACGTCATCCACAACGGCGTTGACCTCGACGAATTCCATCCTGCTCAGCACCCGCCTCAAACGCCGACGGTGGCGATGGTCGGCCAGTTGGTGCCGTGGAAAAACCATGGCGATTTCCTGCGCGCGGCGGCAAGGATACGCGAAGCCGTTCCTTCGGCGCGGTTCCTGATCGTCGGCGATGACATGTTCGGCGACCATCCCCACTACCGCCAACAGCTCGAGTCGCTCGCCGAAGAAGCCGGCATTGCCGAATCCCTCGATTTCACCGGCTATCGGCATGACCTGCCGCAACTGCTGCGATCGGTGAGCGTGCTCGTGCACCCGTCGCGGAAGGAGCCCTTCGGCCGAGCGGTAGTCGAGGCTATGGCATCGGGCGTGCCGGTGATAGCATACCGAGAGGGCGGCCCCGCGGAGATCATCAGCCACGGAGACACGGGCCTGCTCGTGCGCCCGGGCGATGTTGCGCAGCTCGCCGCCGGCGCGATCAGCGTGCTGCAAGCTCCGGACAAAGCCGCCAGGCTGGGCGAGGCGGGCCGCGCACGGGCGGAGGAAATGTTTGACTGCCGGAATACGGCGCGAAAGATCATGGCTGTATATTCGAAGCTGCTGGAGGGCCGCCGGTGAAAATCGCAATCGACGGCTCACTCCTCTCCGGCCTGCACTCGGGCGTCGAACTCTCGATCCTCGGCCTCGTCACCGGCCTCTCGACGCTCCCCACCGAAGATACCGTGCTGCTTTACGTGGGCAAGAAGTTCGACTGCCCGAACCTGCCCGCCGGCTGCGTGAAGCTGAGGCGCTCGCGCGGGGCCGGCAGGTGGAGGCTGCGGCGGATTCTCTGGCAGCAGCTTTCACTGCCGATGTATCTCAGGGCCGAAAAGGTCGATGTATTCCACGGACCCGGCTACGTGCTGCCGGCGATCGGCCGCGTGCCCAGCGTTGTTACCGTGCACGATGTCATCGCGCTCGCCCGGCCCGAGCTTTGCACCAAATCCAACGTCGCCCACTACCGGCGCGTGCTGCCGCGCAGCATCCGAAAGGCGCAGCTCGTGATCGCGCCCACGCGGGCCGTTGCCGCGCGGATAGTCGAAACCCTCGGAATAACCGGCGACAAGATACGCGTGATCCCGTGGGCCATCGACGCGCGCTTCCGGCCCGCCGGCGACGCCGAGAAGCGCGAGGTCCGCGCCGCACTGGGGCTGCCCGACCCGTACATTCTCTTCGTCGGCAACCTCGAGCCGAAGAAGAACCTCGAAAGGCTGGTGGAAGCTTTTTTCGCGGCGAAACAAAGCAAGCGGCTAAAGCACAAACTGGTGCTGGCAGGAGCCCCCGGCTGGAAGTGCGAGCGCTTGCTGCACCTGATCGATGAACTTGACATCAAGGAGGAGATCGTCTTCACCGGATACGTTCGGCGCGATTTTCTGCGCGGCCTCTACTCGGCGGCGGATATGTTCGTCTTCCCGTCGCTGATCGAGGGGTTCGGCATTCCTCCGCTCGAGGCAATGGCGTGCGGCGCGCCCGTGATCATCTCGAAAGACCCCGCGCTCCGAGAAACGGCCGGCGGCGCGGCCCTCGAGGTGGAAGCCACCGATCTGCGCGCGATCCGCGAAGCCATCGAGGCCCTGGCCGGCGGCGGCGCAATCCGCGAGAAACTCGTCGAGAAGGGGAGGGCGCGGGCGGCGAAGTTCTCATGGATTGAATGCGCGAGGCGCACGCTAGAAGTCTATCACGAGGCGCTCCGCAAAGCGAAAACAGAAATCCGACCGGAAGATCTACTGCAATGACAACCTGCCGCGTCGCATATATCCTCGGCCGATACCCGTCGCGATCCGAGACGTTCATCCGCCGCGAGATCGAAGCCGTGCGGCGCGGCGGCGTGGCGGTCGACGTCTACGCGCTCAAGCCGGGGGCGGGCTGCGAGGCGGTGGGGGAGGGCGCTTATCGCGGGGGCATATCGCCGGCCGAGAAGCTGGGCTCCCTGCTGTGGGCGGCGGGGCGCCCGGTGCGGCTTGTCAGGATGATCTCCGCGATCATCAGGGGCCGCCTGGGTCGGCCCGTCGAGCTGTTGAAGTCGGCGCGAAACATTCCGGCGTCGGCGGCGTTTGCCAGGCGCATCGAAAAGAGCGGCGCGGGCTGCGTTCATGCACACTTTGCCGGCGAGCCCGCGATCATTGCGCGAAGCGTCTCGAATCTCCTTACAATTCCTTACACTTTCTCGATTCACGCGCGCGACATTTTCGTGGACAAGCCGCCCGCCGCCGATACAATTAAATGTGCCCGGGCGGTTGCCGCCTGCACGGCAGCCGCTCTCGAGCGCGCGAAAGAGCTGATGCCGCCCGATATGCACCGCAAGCTTCACCTCGTGAGGCACGGTGTGGAGGCGCCGCCCGACGGCGGTCCGGCCGAACGCGCCCGCGAGCGCGTGGTGCTGATGGTGGGGCGCCTTGTTGGGAAAAAGGGAGTGCCGATTCTCCTGGCTGCGCTGAAGCGCATACGCGATAATGGAACCGAGATCGAGTGCGTCATTCTCGGTGACGGACCGCGCAGGGCCGACGTCGAAAAGGCAATTGCCGGGCTCGGCATAACAGGCGCCGTGCAAGTGCCTGGCTGGGCGGACGCCGACAAGGTGCGCGCCTGGATGACGCGGGCGAGCGTGCTCGCGGTGCCGTCGGTGGTAACCGAATGCGGCGATCGCGACGGCCTGCCGAATGTGATCCTCGAGGCGGCGGCGGCGGGCCTGCCTGTTGTTGCGTCGGACGTCGGAGGCATCGGCGAGTTCATCAGCGACGGCGCCACCGGCCTGCTGGTGCCGCCCGGCGACGCAGGGGCCCTCGCAGGCGCGATCGAGCGAATGATCAATGACGACAAGCTGCGCCGAAAGCTGACGGATGCCGCCCGCGAGAAAGTGGGGCGGGAATTTGATCCAAACGCCAACGCCGCCACGCTGATCAACGCAATGGAATGGAAGTCGTAAAGGAAGCAAGGTGAGCAAAGAATCTTCCGTCGCAGTGAAGATCATCAAGAGCATGGCGGTCGTAGTGTTGTTCGGGGTCTTCCTCAAGTTCGGGGGGTTCCTACTGACCGTCATCATCGGCGGCCTGTATCCTCCGGGCGTGAGTCCGGCGGCCGACGCCTACGCGCTGGTCTATAAGAAGATTGTTTACGCTTTCGTTTACTCGAGCGCGGCAAGGCTTCTCATGCCGGTGCTCGTGCCGCTGTTCATCGAGAAGGTGAAGCAGGACGGCGAGGCGAAGGCGTGGGAATTCGCCTACTCCATCATCAACATCGTCCTCATCGGAATCATTGTCGCATCGGGCATCGGTATCATTTATGCGCAGAGCATCATCGACCTGCTCGCGCCTGGCTTTACGGCCCAGGAGAGAGCAGTGAGCACCGACCTCCTACGCATAATGCTGCCGGGCTGCGTGGGCATGGTGCTGTCGATGGTGATGATGTCTGTGCTCCACAGCTACAAGATTTTCAGCTATTCCGCAGCCGGCGATGCCGTGCAGAAACTGTTATGGGCGGCAGCCTTGTTCCTGGGTATTACGCTACTCGGGCGAGACGTCCGTATCGTGGGCTATGGCTTCCTCGCAGGGTGCATTGTGCAGGTGCTCATCAACGCCTTCGGCCTGCGCAACAAGCGCCGGTTCTATCGTCCCCTCATAAGCAATCCACACTATTCCCGGGTGCTGAAAGAGCTTGCCTTGCTGGCCGCGTTCGGCGCTGCCTTTTGTGCATGCCTGCTTTTCTCGAGCGAAATCGTCGAAACCGTCTGCCGCCTCCTGGGCGTAAGCGCCGATACCGATGTCTGGACGAAGATCTTCATTTTCACCAGTGGGCTGCTCCTGGCATGCGGCTATAGTGCAGTGCTCTGGGTGCGCACGAGAAACAAGAACTCGACGGCGGCACGGCTTGCGGCGCTGGTAGCGCCGCTGATCATCGGAGTAGTATTCGCAGGTTATCGCGATGTCATAACGTCTTTCTTCCAATCGTTCACACAGTCGGGCGTGTTTGCGGATCTCGAGTTCTCGAGGACCATAGGCAACCTCCCGATCGTCCTCGTAGCCTACGCCTTGTCGGTGGCGATGTTTCCATACCTGTGCGACCTTGCCTCCGGAAAGGACATGAAAACCTTCGCGGCGCTCGTGACGCGCTCTCTGAGGATGATCGCAATCTTCTTCATCCCCCTGAGCATAGCGATGTTCCTGCTGGGCAGCCCCATCGTCGCATTGATCTTCGATCGCGGCAACTGGACCAACCTGCACATCGGCTATGCGGGCACCGCGCTGCAATTCTACGTCTTCGCGATGTTCTTTTACGCCATCGAAAACGTCATCATGCAATCGTACTTCTCCATTCAGAGGATGTGGAAACCCACGATTCTCGGGATAGTCGCGGCAATACTTCACGTTGCATTCCTTTTCATCGGTATTCGCGCACTGGGCTATGATCGGCCCTACGACATCTTCGTGGCCGTCGCGATAGCTTTCCCGCTGTCGAGGATATTCAAGAACGTTGCGCTCCTGGCGATTCTGCGGCTTCACGTGCCGATACTGCCCCTGCGCCAGACCGCCGTGTTTGCAGTCAAATTGCTCGTGGTGTGCGCCGTGTTTGCCGTCGTTGTCCAAGGCTCGCATCGCGTCGTCCGGTCGGCTGTTCGGGCCGAAAAGTTCAAGAAGCCCAATGTAGTTCTCGACACCTTCAATGCCGAGAATACGGCATGGACCAGCCGAGACGCGGATGAGATCAACGTCATGCAATCCGACGCAGGACCAGCGCTTGCCTTCACGTATCGCCCGTTGAAGAGCCGCGACATCGCGATCGACAGGGAGCTGGGCAACTTCCGGCTCGACGCGATTGACCAGGTGAGCTTCATTTGCAGGTCGGAGGCGCGGCAGGATGTGATCCTCGAGATTGCTTTCGACGAGGAGACCTGGCGCTCGCAGCCCGTGAGCATCGGCCCCGAGTGGCCCGAGGCCGCCTATACGGTTGATGTGCCCGCCGGAAAGGGCAAGGCGCGGAGCGTGAGCCTGGTGATCCCTCGGCAGGTGGGCGAAGGAGGTTCCTTCGATTTCCTTCGCGCGCGGGAGGACGTCGACGGCACGACGCTGAGGCTCAGGGAGGTGCGTTTTCGCAACGCCGGACGCGAAGTCCTGACCGACTCTTTTCCCCAGCCTTCTCCCGAGTGGAGCAGCGCGGATGGTCCGTTGAGGGTGGCGAATACCGGCGAGAACGACGCGAGCGAGCAGGCGCTGCTGCTGGTTGACGGCGGCGTGGCGAAGCGCGTGTCGCGCGGGCTTGCGGGCTACGATCTGCAGCACGTCGACGGCTTGAGGGTCAAGGTAAAATCAACCGTGGCAGGGCAGTTGCACATGTCGATCATCGATTCGACAGGAGGCCGATGCGACAAGGCGCTCGCCATACAGCCCAGCGAAACCCGCAAGACCCATTCCGCCGCGTTCGCCGAATTCACCGGCTCACTGGGTCCGTCGCTGCTCGAGCGCGTGCAGTTCAGCTTCGAGCCCGCCGATGACGCAGCAACAGACGCAACGGTTTGGCTGGACAACGTTACTTTGACGTCGTCGGCGGGTATCGTTTGTAGAGTGAATCTCAGGTACGAAATAGCCAAGCTTGTAAACGTGGCGGCGCCGTGTTTGCTCGGCGGAATAGTGCTCATCGCGCTCATATTCCTGCTGAGAATAGAAGAAGGGCGCCTGGCCCTCGACTGGATCCTCGAACAGGCCCGGCGCAGGCTGCGAAAAGGCGGCAAGCAAAGCTCCGCCGAATGATAACGGGGGTGTTGAATGGATAAGGTGATTCTTGCATATTCCGGCGGGCTGCACACGTCGGTGTGCGTGCATTGGCTCAGGCGCGAAAAAGGCCTGAAGGTAATCGCCGTGGCGGTGGATCTCGGGCAGAAGGACAGCCTCAGGCAGGAGGCCGACCGCGCCATAGCCGCCGGGGCCGAATCCGTGCACATCATCGACAAGCGCGAGCAGTTCGTTACCGACTACATCTTCAAGGCACTCAAGGCCAACGCCTGCACGCAATCGGGCTACCTCCTGACGACCGCGCTGGCGCGGCCGCTGATCTGCCGAGAGCTTGTGAAGAGGGCCCGCGAAGAAAACTGCAGGGTCATCGCACACGGCGCACGCGGCAACCGCAACGACGTCATCCGGTTCCGCAACTGCATATCGCCCCTGGCGCCCGAGATGCAGATCATCACGCCGGTGGCCGAGTGGCGGATGAAAACCCGGCGGCAGGAGATCGACTACGCCAGGCGCAACCGCATACCGATCCAGGACCTCACCGAAAGAACGCTCGGCTACGACAAGAACCTCTGGGGCACAACACTAAGGTGCGGCGGCGTGGAAAGCACCTGGAACGAAGTGAAAGAACTTCCGTACCAGATGACGTTTGATCCGGAGGATGCCCCCGACACACCAGACGTCGTGGAGATCGAGTTTTCGCGCGGGCTGCCGGTATCGCTGGACGGCGAGCGACTCGGGCCGCTGGAACTCATCGACAGGCTCAATAAGCTCGGCGGGCGGCACGGCGTAGGCCGCCTCGACACGGTCGAAGACACCCTTTCGGGCACGCGAACGCGAAACGTTTACGAGGCGCCCGGCGCCACGATTCTTTATTCCGCGCACGAAGCACTCGAGCTGCTCGTACTGCGCCGGCTCCTCGTGCGATACAAGGGTCTTCTCGGCCGCAAGTATGCCGATCTCATCTTCCGCGGCGAATGGTTCGATGAATTCAGAGAGTGCCTGGATGCTTTCTTCGACAAGTCGCAGGAGCGCGTTACCGGAACCGTCAGGGCCAAGCTCTACAAGGGCTCGTGCTCGATCGTCGGCAGAGAATCCGAATTCTCGCTCTTCACACAGCTCGACGCAGCGGCCATCGACCACATGGCCGAATGACGCCTGCCCGCCGCGTTTCGCTCACAAACGTCTCATCAACACTTTCGCCGGAACATCATCATGCAAGCAGAAATAGTATCGGTGGGGGATGAAATACTCCTGGGAATGATCGCCGACACCAACAGCGCCTATCTCTCGGCCGGGCTCGCCAACCACGGGATCGCCGTGACCCGACAGACCACTGTCGGCGACGATCTCAATGCCATCTCCGATGCGGTGAGTGCGGCGTCGGCGCGCAGCGAACTGGTGATCGTGAACGGCGGCATCGGGCCGACCATCGACGACGTCACCCGCCAGGCCGTGGCGGCGGCGGCCGATGTGCCGCTGCGGATGGACGACGAATGGCTGGACGTGATCGAGGCGAAGTTTCACAGCCGCAAGATAGAAATGCCCAAGAGCAACCAGGTGCAGGCGCTCATACCCGAGACCGCCACGCGCATATTCAATCCGGCAGGCACGGCGGCCGGGTTCTATTTCATGATCGATGGGGCGGAGGTGGCCGTTTTTCCGGGCGTGCCGCCCGAGCTGAAGGCGATGTTCGAGCAGGAGTATCTGCCGGGGCTGCTCGAGCGCGCCGCCACCGGGCGCGTGATCGTTACGCGCTCGCTGAAGTGCTTCGGGCTGCCCGAGTCGCTCATCAACGAGAAGCTCGAGCACCTGATGGGCCCCCACAAGAATCCGCAAGTGGGCCTCCTGGCCAAGGGAGCCGTCATCAGCGTCAAGATAACGGCGTCGGCCCGGGACGAGCCAACGGCTGTGAACATGATCGATGAAATCAAGCAGGAGGCGCGCGGGCGCCTTGGCGATTACGTTTTCGGAGAAGATGACGACGAATTGCAGACGGCCGTGGCCCGGCTGCTCAGCGAGCGGGGCCTCACGCTCTGCACGGCGGAGTCATGCACGGGCGGCCTGATCGCCGAGCGCCTCACGGAGATCTCGGGCAGCTCGAAGTACTTTCTCGGTGGGGCGGTCACCTACAGCAACGAGATGAAAATGGACCTCCTGGGCGTGCCGGAGCATCTCTTCGACGAGGCAGGGGCCGTGAGCAGCGAAGTGGCGCAGGCCATGGCCGAAGGAATCCGCCGGCGAACGGGCGCCGACTACGGCATATCGGTCACCGGCATTGCAGGCCCCACGGGCGGCACGGCGCAGAAGCCCGTTGGCCTCGTTTACATCGGCATTGCCGATACGAAGGGTACGGAGGTGAAGGAGCTTCGCCTTTCCGGCACCCGCGAGCATATTCGCGACCGTACCGCCAAACAGGCGCTCAACCTGGTGAGGCTGAATGTGATGGGGGCCCGAACCCCGACGTGACGGCCGGACGCCCCTCCGTCCGCCTTCCCAACAATTCACATTCACCCACCGCCCGCCGGGTGCACCGGAATATTGTGGTTTTTCTCGTGTGAATTTGGGCAGTCGAAAGGCTGCTGGAACTTTCGTGCCCGGGTTGGGTAGGAT
>JABMSA010000591.1 GCA_013202185.1 Planctomycetota bacterium | reverse complement strand
CTTCTCGGCGAAAATATCCACGACCCTGGCCTTGGCTTCATCGCCCCAGACCATGCCGATTACACTGGTGCTTGGCATCTTATGTCCTCAAATCCGCATTCAATGTCTCGAACGTAAAAAAAGTACAGCAAAACCCGCCGGCGCGCTACATTATCAGCGCAGCGCTGATCGTGATAAACGCCAGCACCGGCAAGGCCCAGATCAACACGCATGGCAGCAGGGACGCCACCAGCGCGGCGCCTGCTGAAAGGCCGTAAACCTCCATGATGCCGGCGACCGTAAGAAGCCAGCTCCACAGGGAAAGGCACACACAAGCCACCACGAACAACGCCAGGGCGGCCCATCCGCCCACCGGCCAAACAATCAATGCCACCGGCGTGCAAAGCGCGAACGGCATCATTGCCAGCGCATAGGCCGACAGGAACTTCCCAATGCGGCCATAGCCGCCCATCACGCCCGCCGCGGCGTGCGTCAAGCCGCCCACAAAAAGCCACGCCGCCGCACCGGTCGCAACCGAAAGCCCCACGTACACCGGCAGCACAAAGACGCTCAGCCCGCCGGTCAACAACGTAAGAATCACGGCAACCCCCACCGCCACGCTCACCAGCGCGCCCAGCAGCGTAGCAGCCGCCACGCCCGTTGCTTTGACCGTGCGCAGCTTCCGCATCGCTTCCGCAGGATGCGTCATTATCGCGTAAGCAACGTCAACACTCAAGGCCACACCCCCTTTCACTCCAGAATACCGCCGGGCAAATAGCGATACTCCATCCTTGCCGCCGTCAGCCTGTTGGCCAGGCCGGCCGGCGACTCAGCCGCCGGCACGCCCATCGACTCCAGGATCTTGGTCATGATATTTTCATCGGCCACGCGCGGGGCATCATCGGGCAGCCCCGCCAGCCGCTTCGCCTCGGCGACCGCGTCATAAAAATTGCCGACCTCGTCAATCAGGCCCAAGGCAAGGGCCTCGTCTCCCAGAAAAACCTGCCCCTGCGCCAACTCGTGCAAACGCTCGAGTGCTGCGTCATCCGCCTCATCCTTGCCCTCATCGGCCAGGCGGCTCTTCATTGCGTCCAGCCGCCCGCTCTTCACCGCATCAAAAAACTGAACATAAACAGCCTGGATCCTCTGCTTGAACAGCTCCTCTTCCTCGGGCTTCATCTCTCTCAGCGGCGAGCCGGCGTCCTTCCACTTGCCGCTCGTGAGCACCTTTGTCTTGATCCCCAGCTTATCCCCGAACAACACCTCCAAATTCGGGAAGATCGAGATCACTCCAATGCTCCCCACTATCGAGCCCTTGTCGGCAAAAATCCGGCCGGCGCCGCACGCCACATAATAAGCCCCCGACGCGCCCACATCCGCCACCGACACCACGACCGGCACACCTTTCTGCGTGAGCCTCTGCACCTCGCGATGCATCTCCTGCGTGGCCGCAACGGATCCGCCCGGCGAGTTTACCCTCACGACCACCGCCTTCACCCGGCGATTCTTCCCCAGCGTTTGCAGCCTCGCAGCCACCTCGGAGGCTGTGTGTGCGTCGATCGAATTCACGAGGTCCACCACCGCATACCCATGGCGGCGCGAGCCGATTCCGCCTGCGCCCTCAACGGCCGGCGCCCTCACCGCCACAATCACCCCCACGACTATCGACGCAACAAGCGCCGCCGCCATAAGACCTACAATCAGCCGTTCATTCATGTCAAATCCTCCTGCTCGGTCGCATCCGCACAAAAAGGCGCACCACCCACACGTGACAAAAGGCGCACGCCCGTATGTATCGCCAAGTATATGCCCCGCAACGCAAAAAATCAAGGACAAAAGCCGCCTCCCGACCGGTGGCGCACAAAGAAAGGCTCACCGCATGATGCGCCTTATCCTATAGTTCAGGAAGAACACGCGTTCTCATCCGGGCCATTTTCTTGAGTCGCCGTCGGTCGAGTTCTCAGATGGACCTGTTCCAGATCATCGCCCTGTTGTTCGTTGTCACGGCCGCGTTCAGCTACATAAACGATCGTTTCCTGCGGTTGCCTGCCTCAATCGGCCTGATGCTGATGGCGCTCGTGATGTCGGCGGCGGTGGCCGGCATGGGCAGGCTGGGGCCGGGCGTGGTGGCGGCAGAGGTCCTGGCCTTTCTGGACAGCGTCGATTTCAGCCGATTCCTCCTGCACGGGCTACTCAGTTTTCTGCTATTTGCCGGTGCGCTGCACGTGCGCATGGCAGAACTGAAGCGGCAAAAATGGGACATCCTGTCTCTTGCCGTGATTGGCACGATCATCGCCTGCGTCATCATCGGCACGCTGACCTGGTTCTCGCTGCGGCTGCTCGGAATGAACGTGTCGTATCGCTACGCGCTGATATTCGGTGCCGTGGTCGCGCCCACCGATCCGATCTCGGTTCTGGCGATAATGAAACGCTCGGGCCTGCCAAGCGACCTTCGCACGCGAATCGTCGGCGAATCGCTTCTCAACGACGGCGTGGCGGTGGCCATTTTCCTCATGCTTCTTACCGGAGAAAAGCTCGGCCTCGAACCCGATATCTCTCGGCTGCCGATAATGCTCGCCCGAGAGGGAGCCGGCGGAGTAGCACTCGGGCTCGTCGCCGGGTTCGCTGCGTGCAAGATGCTCAGGGACGTCCACGACTACGGAACGCAGGTCCTGATAACCCTGGCACTTGTCACCGGCAGCTACGCCCTGGCGGAGGTCCTGGGGGTGTCGGGCCCGCTGGGCGTTGTAGCGGCCGGGGTCCTGGTGGGCAACTACGAGCGACACGCGGCGGTGTCGGAAGAAGCACGCCGGCAATTGGATACCTTCTGGCGGCTGCTCGACGACATTTTCAACGCTGTGCTCTTCGTTCTGATCGGCCTCGAGATCATGGTCGTCGACCTCAGCGGCTCGCACGTGGCGGCGGCGCTGTTTGCCATTCCCATAATGCTTTTCGCAAGGGTGATCAGCGTAGGCCTGCCCGAGACGATCCTCCGCCTGCCGCAAAAGCCCGATCGCCACACGGCCCGCGTTGTAACGATCATAACCTGGGCCGGACTGCGCGGGGGAATCTCCGTGGCAATGGTGCTGTCGCTCGACGATGGGCCAACGCGCGACACACTGCTGACGATGACCTACGCGATCGTGGTTTTCACCATGTTTGTGCAGGGCCTTACGCTGAGCCGCGTGGCTGCATGGCTGAAGTTTGCACCCAACAACGCCGAAAAACAACACGGGCCAAACAGCAACGACCAACCACCAGCCAAACAGTGATCGCCGCCGGCGTGGAGCTGCCCGCGTGCATCTTGCCACCCATCCTTGATTCTTGCGCCCCGCCATCGTAAAATTTGATCATGAGCGCTCACCTCGACAGGTTCTTCATCCCCGATGTTTCGCGTTGCGATCTTGCACAGGCAGATGATGACGAGGCGCGCCATATCGCACGCGTGCTGCGAATGAAACTCGGCGATGAGCTGATAGCGTTCGACGGCACGGGCGTCGAGTGCCGCTGCCGCATCGCCGAAGTGACCAACCGCAACGTGGCCGTCGAGGTGCTCGAGCGCCGCGAGATCAGCCGCGAAGCACCCGTGCAAGTAACGCTTGCCATCGCCGCAACGAAGACGAAGGCGATGGACCTCGTCGTCCGGAAGTGCACGGAGCTTGGCCTCGCACGGCTCATGCCGTTCCATTCCGGGCGCAGCGTAGCCAGGATCAAGGATGCCGCCAAGATCGCCAAGTGGCGGCGCACAACTATCGAGGCCGCCAAGCAGTGCGGTCGGAATACGCTGCCCGAAATCCTCCGGCCCGCCGACCTCAACGAACTGGCCGATGCAATCCGCGAGCACGACCTGGCGGTCGTCGCCGCCGTAGCCCGAAGCGCCGCCACGCTGAGAGAGGCACTGCGGCGGAATCACATGGCGAAGAGAATTATGTATATCATCGGCCCCGAGGGCGGATTCGAGGCGGATGAGCTTGCCGCGCTCGAGCAGGCCGGCGCGGTTGCCGTGTCGCTCGGGCGCAGCGTGCTGCGGGTCGAGACGGCCGCAATAGCCGCGCTCGCGATGATTGTTTATGAGTATTCTGACTGAGGAAAACTGTAGTCACAAGGGAAGCTTCCCTGGGGAAACTTTTTGGAAAAAGTATATGTTCGGCGTGGCTCGGTTGCACACGCCTATTTGAGACAAATCTGCATGGGCGCGTGTAGGGGCAGCGCTGAGCGAGTCCGAGAGCGAATTGCCTGCCCTCTGAGAAATCGCAGTACATGTTTTGGGTCTCTCGAGTTCATTGTCATTTTGAATACGCGTCATCTTGTGTTGTCCCGCTTCGTCGTTCGTTCGGAGGGCGGGCAATTCGGTCTCGGCTGCCTGAGGCATCCGAGCTGCGAAGCGCCGCCCCTACCCGTGCCGATGCACAGTTTTTCTTTTGCGGCGCAGTGGTTTGCCATGTGGCACGGGAAGTTGTTCGGCGATGATTCTATGTTTTCCGCGGCAAGTATGGTCACGTACTTGTAGAGACGCCCCGG
>JABMSA010000590.1 GCA_013202185.1 Planctomycetota bacterium | reverse complement strand
CTCGGCTGGACCTACCAGTTCTGGCAAGCCCATCGCAAAAACGAGGTCAATAAGTCCGGCAAAAAGATCGGCGCCGACGAAATTGCGCCCGTCACTCAACTCTTCACCGAGGATTACATGGTGGAGTTTCTTCTCCACAACACCATCGGTGCATGGTGGGCAGGGAAGATGGGACCGATCAAGGCGGATACCGAAGAAGAAGCGCGAGCACAAGCGGCACTACCCGCCCGTGACGGAGTCCCGGGGATCTCGTGGACCTATCTGCGCTTTGTACAGGACGAAAAGACCAAGACCTGGCGCCCCGCCGCAGGTGCCTTTGACGGCTGGCCGAAATTCGCACGCCTGATTCGTCTGCTTGACCCGTGTATGGGGAGCGGCCACTTCCTGGTGTTTGCCCTGCCCATACTTGTTCGTCTGCGTATGGAGGAAGAGAAGCTCAGCGCACAAGCGGCAGTGGTTGGGGTACTCAAAGACAATATTCACGGTCTGGAGATAGACGAACGCTGTACGCAGATCGCGGCCTTCAATGTGGCGCTGACGGCGTGGAAGCTGGCGGGGTATCACGTGCTGCCCAGCCTCAACTTGGCCTGCTCTGGACTTGCACCTAGCGGAACAGAATCGGAGTGGGTAGAGGTTGCCGGAGAAAACGCACTTGCACGCAACGGCATGGTTCGTTTGCACAGTCTCTTCAAAGACGCACCGATTCTGGGTAGCCTCATCAACCCGCACGTTCTAAACGTGGCAATGTTTGAGGCTGAGTTCCATGAAATGCTTCCGATGCTCACCGCTGCGCTCACTCTCAACGACTCTCATAAAGCCAAAATAGAGAATGATACCATCGAATTGGCTGTCATCGCCCAAGGCCTTGCCAAAGCTGCCGAGTTGCTTTCTGGTCACTTTACTCTTGTCATTACCAATGTGCCGTATCTGAAGGGTGGTGATCACGGAGCACTACTGAAATTGTTTTGCGAAACTAACTACCCTAAATCGAAATATGATTTAGCAACAGTTTTCATTGAGCGTTGTCAGAAATTCCTCTCAGACGGTGCACATATGGCTGTTGTTACTCAGCAATATTGGTTATTTTTAAAATATTACGAGGGCTTGCGCGAAAGCATAATTAGAAACACAGAAATGCCATTGTTCGTGAGTTTGGGACCTGGTGCATTTGAACAAATCTCTGGTGAAGTTGTTAACGTTTGTTTGCAAATAACCTGCCAATCTACACCTCAGCCAAATTTTATGATGTTGGCACTTGAGGTAGACACTGAACCATCGCCTAAGGAAAAGAGTTCAGCTATTCAAGGTCATGCACTGAAGCAACTATCACAACGCAAACAGCTAAACAATCCGGATAAGCGAATCCTTCTTGATGAAGAAGAAAAAATTACTGCAAAACTTTCAACCATTGCAGATTTTGGGAAAGGGAGTGTTTCAGGCGATGGACCGCATTACATTCGGAAATTCTGGGAAACTCATCGTCTATCGAATGGCTGCAAGCCATGGCTGAACAGTCCATCCGGGGTGTGCACGTGGTCAGGGAGAGAGCATTTTTTGCTCTGGGGCGAAGGGAACCACGATCCCAAAACGGAAGTTGGCTTCGCATTTCGTGGTCAACGAGTGTTTGGTAAACGAGGAGTGGGAATCGGAAAGGCTGGAAGCCTTAGACCAACTTTATACTCAGGAGATTTGTTCGACGATAACATCGCCGTTGTTTGTCCTTACAAAGAATCTGATTTGCCTGCGATTTGGGTGTTTTCATCATCTCGCGATTTTGAGGATAGCCTTCGACGATTGGATAAAAAAATGTCCATTACAGCTGGAACATTTATAAAAGTTCCTTTCGACCTCGCCCACTGGCAAAAAGTCGCCGCCGAGAAATACCCAAACGGCCTGCCCAAACCGCACAGCGACGATCCAACGCAGTGGCTCTTCAATGGCCATCCTGCTGGCTCTACCCAGCCGCTTCACGTGGCCGTCGTTCGCTTGCTTGGCTACCGCTGGCCGCGTCAGACCGGCAGCAGCTTTCCCGATTGTTCCGCCCTCGGCCCCGACGGGCTGGAATCCTTCTCCGACGAGGATGGCATCGTCTGTCTGCCCCCGCTCAGTCGCGAGCAACCCGCTGCTGCGCGTTTGCGGCAACTCCTCACCTCGGCCCTCGGCGCCTTTGACGAACACGCCCTCATCGCTGCCGCCGGACTCAAGGGCGGCAAATCCAAAACCCTTGAAGACTGGTTGCGTGACGAGTTTTTTGCGCAGCACATCAAACTCTTCCACGATCGCCCCTTCATCTGGCATCTCTGGGACGGTCGACCAGATGGCTTCCACGCCCTGGTCAGCTACCACAAGCTGGACCACGCAATGCTGCAGAAACTTACCTACAGCTACCTGGGGAACTGGATACAGCAGCAGTTCGACGATGCCAAAGCCGACAAACCCGGAGCCGCCGATCGTCTCGGCGCGGCTCAAACACTTCAGGCCAAGCTTGCCGCTATCCTTGAAGGCGAAGCCCCGCTCGACATCTTTGTCCGCTGGAAACCCCTCAAAGAACAAGCTCGAGGCTGGCATCCCGACATGAATGACGGCATCCGCCAGAACATCCGTCCCTTCCTGCTGGCAGGCGATGTTGGTAAGAAGAGCGCGGGCCTGTTTCGCGCAGTCCCCCTCAAACTGAAAGACAAAGACCGCGGCAAAGAGCCCCATCGACCTAAAAAGGACTATCCATGGTTCTGGTGCGAAGATGGTCCCGGCACAGACCCCATTGGCGGAGAGGAATTCGTAGGCGCCAGATGGAATAATGTTCACCTAACTTTGGCCACCAAGAATGCAGCAAATAGTAAACCTTAAGAGAAGCATTATGCAGGCATTTTCAATTCAAAAAAATCTGTACGTTGCTCTCAAGAGAATATCTCGTGAGCATCGAGACGCTTTGGGCTATTTGCGGCATACTTTTCGGATTGAACTTGACAACTCTCAGATGACCATTAACTCAGTGCTGAGCGATCTAATCGATCGCGGGTGGCAAATGGTCGCCAATCCGATAATCGTTGAAAGGAAAGGAAAAACACCCCGACACGTTATCTTCTCCATGATCCATTCCAAACCAGAACCCTTACGAATGCAGTTTCGGGCAAGGGGTGGTTTTGACGGGGAAATGCGAAGTGAAGGTTGAATGCGAAACACTATGGACCAAAAGCGTATGACTGTTTTTGAATCGATTCTCAAATCTTTATATAATGCGGCCTCATACAACAAGCATGAACTGGCCCCACCAAAAGTCATCCTATGGCCTGATGAGGAGCAACTTTGGGTAGAGGTGATCGAGCTGCTGCAAGCTAGATATTTCGCACTGTGGTCGCTCGGAGATTATGAGCCGGACAAAGCGACGGGTCCCTCGGCCTGGCTCAGATACCAGTTGGAAGTTCAGTCTGGAGAAGATATACCGGTGATCTATCTGCCCGGCATCGGGCGCGCCGCTTTCCGCAGTGCGGATCAATGCCCGAATCAGGCAAGGCATTTATTTGCACTGCAATTCCAGGGGCAATTCTGGATACAGAAGAGCGGAAAGAATTGGACGCCGTTTGCTTTCTTTTCCAGTCCACTGGGTGGCCTCGGTTTGGATGTTGCCAGCGATCTGGACACAAAGAAGGCGATTCAGGAGAGCTTGCCGAAATTGCTGGAAATAGAGTTGGATGCACTGCAAGGGCGCAGATTGGAAGCAGGGGACTTCCGTGCTGTCGTCACAAAAGACCCTGTGCGAACGCTTTTACGCTGGATGGGGGATCCAGTCAAAACAAAAGTGAAACTGGAGAAATCAGGATCGGAGTGGATCAGTTTCTGTGCCGTCTGCCGAAGCACATATGGCTTCAATCCGGAGAAAGATGGTGTGATCACGGCTGCCGAAAAATTAAGCAGCGCTAAGGCTTCCTGGCAATTGGTCTGGGGACGCTACAAGGAAGCCCCACGCGCCTATCCAGGGGTAAAAGATCTACTGGAATCCCTGCCGCCGGAACAGATGCGCATTTTTGAATCGCCCGGTGAATACAAACTGAACGAATACAAACCGAGTTGCAATCGGCAGGAGGAGGAGCGCCTGGAGAAGGCGCTCTGCGCCCTGCCGTCCATTTCTCCAAAGGATGCCCTCGCCAAAATCCATAGCCTCGCCGATAAGCATTCCCCTCGTGCATCCTGGGTTTGGGCAGCTCTGGGGGAATCACCGCTGGCGATTGCCATCGGGCACCTGCGAGATCTTGCAGAAGTTATACAGGCTTCCGGAAATCCTTCCACCTGGGAAGCGTTGGCTGATTACTATTCGACACTTGGCTGGAAAGCGGACCGCAGTGTCTTGTTAACCCTGAACGTGGCAAGGTCCAATGCCGCTACCAAGGCTGTATCGGCGGCGATTCGAGCAATCTATCTCCCGTGGCTTGAAAAGTTTTCCACACTCACCCAGGACCTGGCAAATACTTACCCCGTCACAGGAGCGCAAACGTGTCGTACCCTCCCGGCGGAGGAAGGTACGGTCTATCTTTTTGCAGACGGTCTGCGCCTGGATGTGGCGCGGATGCTGGAAGAAAAGCTCATCTCATCGGATTTGGATGTGAAATTTGAACATGCATGGTCTGCACTGCCGACCGTTACCGCGACCGCAAAACCAGCCTGGATGCCGCTGGCCGAAAAACTGGGAGGCCCGTTGGAGGGGGCTGGATTTCAGTCGATAGAACGAGAAAACGGTAAGGAGCTTACTCACGGGCGCTTTAAGAAACTTGTGACAGAGCTGGGGATCTCCTTTTTGGAATCGGATGAGATTGGACCAGCAACCGGTTGCGCCTGGACTGAGTCCGGTTCTATCGATACCTATGGCCATGATCAGGGAGCGAAGTTGGCGTGGAGGGTGGAAGAAGAACTTTCCGCTTTGCAACAACGGGTTGGTGATTTACTTCAGGCAGGATGGGTGAAAGTCAAAATTATCACGGATCACGGTTGGCTTCTCCTCCCCGGTGGGTTGCCTAAAGCTGAACTGCACAAACATCTCACCGAGTCCCGCTGGGGCCGCTGCGCTATTCCAGGCCCGGGCGCCCAGCACGGCTATCCCATGACGCCATGGTTCTGGGATAAAGCCGGAGCCGTTGTTCTGGCGCCCGGTGTATCGTGTTTTATCGCTGGAAAGGAATATGGACATGGCGGTCTTACATTGCAAGAGGCCTTGATTCCCTGCCTGACAGTATCTGCCAGGCAAACCGGTAGTGGAGGGTCCGTTGTTCTGAAAGAGATAAAATGGTCGGGGATGAGGCTCAAAGTGGTGTTGGATGGCGCGCAGGGCCTCACTATCGATATTCGCGGTAAAGTTGCTGATGCTGCCACCAGTTTCGCAACGAACCCTGCAACAGGGGCGGCCGATGGTCAAAAGACCAGCCTTCTGGTAGAAGATGACGAGACACTCGGTGTGGCGGCCTTCCTTGTGGTTGTGGATGAAGCCGGTCGGCCAATTTTCAAACAACCCATCGTTATTGGAGAAAACTGATATGCAACTCGACGTGCTGGACCAAATTGCCGCAAGGGCATTCGATGGCTACCTCGTTCGCAAAGACCTCGTGCGCCGGTTTAAGGGTCAATACCCGGTGCCCACCTATGTGGCTGAATTTCTTTTGGGCCGGTATTGTGCCAGTGTCGAGGAAGATGAAATCCAGGAAGGACTTGCCATCGTTCAGCGGCAATTGGCCAGCCGGACGGTCCGGGCAGGCGAGGAAGAACTGTTTAAGGCTCGTGCTAAAGAGCAGGGCCGCGTAAAACTGATCGACCTCATCAAGGCCCGGCTGGATGCCAGAAATGATTGCTTTCTGGCTGAACTACCCAGCGTAAGGCTCAACGATGTGCGTATCGCGGATGATCTGGTCAACACTCACGATCGCATGTTGACGGGGGGCTTTTATGCGGAGGTGGATCTCACCTATGATCCCACAATCGCTGAAGAAAAGAATGGACGGCCTTTCGGTATCGAGTCCCTGCGAGAAATCCAGCTCTCCAAGCGAGACGTACTGGGGACTCTCTGCCAAGGGAGATCCTTCTTTACCTTCGAGGAATGGAAAGCCTTACTCCTTCGCAGTGTGGGACTGGAACCATCGGTCCTGGGAGAGCGAACGTGTGACGTCATGCTGCTCCGCATGGTCCCATTCGTAGAAAACAACTACAACGTCGTGGAACTTGGCCCCCGCGGCACCGGCAAGAGCCATCTGTACCAGCAGGTATCACCTTACGCGCATCTCGTCTCAGGCGGCAAGGCGACCGTGGCAAAAATGTTCGTCAATAACGCTAATGGCCAGCGCGGCCTCGTTTGCCAATACGATGTAGTTTGCTTTGATGAAGTCTCCGGCATTTCCTT
>JABMSA010000589.1 GCA_013202185.1 Planctomycetota bacterium | reverse complement strand
TGGCCGTGTTGCCGTTGCCGCCGCTTACGGAGGAATAGTAGCCGCTGGCGGTGTTGTCGTAGCCGCCGCTGACGGAGGACCAGGAGCTGCCGGCCGTGTTGCCGTAGCCGCCGCTGACGGAAGACCGGTTGCCGCTGGCCGTGTTGTTGGAGCCGCCGCTGACGGAGGCGTACCGCCCTGAAATAGTATTCAAATGTCCGGCCACGAGGCCGCCGTAGCTTGTGAAGTTGTGCTCGCCGCCCACGACTATGTTGTGCGAGCCGGAGCGGGCATTCTCAGCGCCGCGCAGTTCGTTATAGCCCACGATGAGGTTGCCGACTCCGTTAACGGCTCCATCGGTGGTGCCGGTGCCGTTGACTATTTGCACATTCAGTCCGCTGATGACCATGGTGTTGCCGTTGAGGGCGACGTTGGCAAGGAGCGCCTCGAGCGCCGCCACGCGCGCCTCGAGCGCGTCGGCGTTGTCGGCCGTTGCCGCTCTGAACGCGAAGCCCACAGAGGCTACGCGCGATCGGGGCACCAGCTCTTCACCCTCGACGGTTACGCTGAGGTAGACTTCGGGCACGGCGAAGATGCTCTGCGGCACGCCGCCCCCTGCGGAGCCGATGAGGACGTTGAACAGGCCGTCGGTGACTGTCACGTTTTGCGTTTCGCTGAAGCCGCCCAGCAGGTTGCCGGCCGCCGGGGCATCACGAAACTCGAAGGTCATGGATTTCACGCCGCTTACGGGCTCGCCGCCGGCGTCGTCGAGTTTTCCCTGATAGTTGATCAGGCCGGGCACGTCGGCCCAGGCTGTTCCGACCATGACACATAGAATAAGCATTGCAACAGTCAATCTGCGATCCATCTTTCTTCTCCTTTTCCACGTTGCCCAAGACATGTACATGAGGATTCGGGTCTTTGGGGTTCGCGCACCGGCGCCGGAATCCTCTCAGAATGTTCCCTATACAGGATTTGCTCACGAATGAGACGGTACTATAATATTATACACCGAAAAACGGCCTTTGTCAAGCTCCGATGTGTTTTGTTTTCGGCCGGATGGCGGAATCGTTGCCGCCTATCGTGCTATGGCCGCAGCAGGGCATCGCATCTTGGCCGCCGTAGGCGCTGTTGCTTTTGCCGTCATGGCAGGCGTTTGAAAGTCGGGGAGGCCTGTGGTATACTGCTATTGCAGGAGGCACATCCTGCGACGGGCCGGCCCAGGGGAAGGGATCGGCTTGGTCAGCGCGTTTCACACCAGGTATCTCACTTCCCATAAGTTGTGCGATCTTCTCACGGCGTTGCTCGAGCATTCCGGAAGAAGATTGCTGACACGAACGTCCAAATACTTGGAGAGGAGAAAGATTCATGAAGAATTTGATGTGTAGGATTCTCTTGGCGGGATCGTTGGTGGCTCTCGCCGCCGGCACGGCAGGCGCCGCCATAATCGGTACCTTTGGCGATTTCACCGTCTTCGACTCGGCCGTAGATACCGACGTAACCTTCTTCGACAGCGACGCTAATCCGTCGCCATTTCCCGATCCTGTTACGATCGCGCTTTCGGCTACTTGGCCCGCACCACGTGAGTCGCTCACTGTGACCCAAATGGAGACATATCTCACGGCCCAAGGGCTACCGTCCAACACATTCCTGGTGCTGTTCAAGAAGGCCGCCGCAGGAGCATCTGTCCTCCAGGAGCTGAACATACTCATAGGCGGTGTGTCGGTTGCCTTAGGCACGGGCACTTACCCGATGGCCGGCACCGGCGTGTTTGCGTTCGACGGAAACATAGACCTGAGTAGCTACAATGACTCGGACATAATTCAGGTGGCCTACGGTCTTAATTGCCAAGGCTGTGTTGACAACATGGACGAGATCAATCTGGCTGCCGCGCCGGAGCCCGTTTCAATGGCGTTTCTCGGGACGGGTTTCCTGGGCATAGTCGCAGCTCGGCTCCGGAAGAGACGCCGTTGAGCCGCGACCGCCTTCCGTCAGTCGCAGGCGCGGCTTGCATCTTGCGGGCCGCGCCTTTTTTGAATGAGCCGGAGGCGAAGCAATATGACCGTACACCTGTCGAGATTCCAAACACACCCAGCAGGATCGGCCATCCCGCCAGATGGTGCCACGCCCCCCAGTATGAATGTTAGGAGTTTTGAAACAAGAATGTTTCACACTGCCGACATGGATTCACGGTAAGAACTTTTGTTGCAACGCACTTGAGTAAGGAACAAGATCTTGAAAACACTCAAATTGAAAATAATTCTGTCCTTTGCGGCGGTCGTCCTGATGACCGCCGCAGCAAGTGGCCAGGTTATCGGTAGTTTCGGAGATTTCACCGTTTTCGGTTCTGCGGTGGATACGGGCGTGACGTTCTTCGACAGCGGTTCGAATCCGTCGCCGTTTCCGGACCCGGTGACCCTTCAGCCGGCGGCCACGTGGCCGGCCCCGTCCAGTGCGCTCACGGTCGCGCAGTTGCAGACCTACCTGACGAGCGAGGGCCTGCCCAACAGCACCTTCCTTGTGCTGATAAAGATGGGGGGCGGTGCGACCACGCTGACGTCGTTGAGCGTGATCATAGGCGGCACAACTGTTGCCCAAGGTGTAGGGACGTTTGCGCTGACTGCCGACAACAACTTTGCGTTCGACGGCAACTTCAGCCTTTCCAGTTACGGTTCGTCGTCGAATGTGCAGGTGGCCTACTCGGTTCTGAACGGCACGGTGTCGAACATCAACGAGATCAACCTTGCTGCCACGCCCGAGCCGATGACGATGGCGTTCCTCGGCACGGGTTTGCTGGGTCTGGTTGCGTCTCGGCTCAGGAAAAGGCGTCGTTGAGCCCGGCCGTCTGCGGCGAACGAAGGCGTGGCCCGTACATCGCGGGTCGCGCCTTTTTCCATGTTTGCAACAACAGCAGTCACTCCCGGCCGTGATGTTGAAAATTGCCGCCCCGATTTCCTGCCCCATCGGCGCAATACCTCGTCACGCCAATGTTAAAACTGCTGATACGCGATATTTATGCCTTACGATAGGTGCGTGAAAATGTGGTACTATGCGCATCTCATCGCGCGCAGCAAGCTATCCGGCGCAGCCGCTTGAGACTTCGCCGGTCAGGACACGTTTGGAAAAAGGAGTTTTTATTGATGAGACCTCTCATTTACAAAGCATTTCTGCTGGTCCTTGTTCTGGCGATCGGCCCTCCCTTGGCCGGTGCCGGCCCGGAGATGTTCGGGGAGTTCGAGGTCACCGACTTCGCTATCGACACCGGAATAATCATGTTCGATACCACCGCGAATCCGACGCCGTTTCCGAATCCGTCGGCGATTCAGCAGGCGGCCACGTATCCGGCGCTCGGAGCCGGTGACGTGACCGTCGGCGACATCCAGGCCTTCCTCGACGGCGCCGGCCTTCCCAACGACACCATCGGGTACTGTTGGGAGCTCGCACCCAATGGCACGGTGGGGATTGCGAGCCTGGTGATGACAATCGGCGGCCGGCCCGCAGCCGTATCCGACGGCGAGCTAATCATCATTTCGGAGGAACCGGTCAACACCGTGACCTATTTCATAGCAGACGGGCTGGACCTCGACGATTTCGACACGGACGACAAGGTGCTTTTCAGTTACAACACGTTCCTTGGCACCGCCAACATCGTGAAAGTCAACCTTGCAGCAACACCGGAGCCTATTTCGATGCTCCTGCTGGGCACCGGCTTTGCGGGCCTGATGATGATCAGGCTGAGGCGAAAAAGACAATAAGCCAGGAGCAGACGACTGCCGGCCCGGAAGGGCGCGGCCGATGCGCGGTCGCGCCCGTCTTCATTTCGCCCTGTGCATTGCACCTGTCGTCTTTTCCTCCAGCCGGCGGAATCCATCGCGCGTCCGCACCTGAACCCTCACGTGGCGCTCGGGCGCCGCTCGCAGTGCGCGTGCATGAGCGCACCGGAAAACAGGTGGAATCACACAAGACGGTGCGCTATAATTGCGCCTGACGTTCGAGCAAAGGCGCCGGCCCGGGGTCGGCGTTGCTCTATTTACGGCCCGACGTTGTTTTCTCTGCGCAGCGGAAGTCTTTTCCGAGAATCATGAAGGATGTAGTAGTTGCAATCACGGGCGGCAGCGGGGCGGCATACGCCCGACGGCTGGTCGATGTGCTGGCCGACAAGCTCGACCGCGTGCACCTGGTGGTAAGCCGCCACGGTGCGCAGGTGGCGTCGATGGAGCTGGGCGTGAACCTCAACGCGTCGGACTTTTCGGTGGTGGAGTTTCTCGGCCGGCGGGCCGACGCGGTGACCGTGCATCATTATCGCGACATGGCAGCGCCCATAGCAAGCGGCTCGAACACCGTCGAGGCAATGGTCGTGGTGCCGTGCAGCATGCGGACGCTCGGCTGCATCGCGGGCGGCTGCGGCGATAATCTCATTCACCGCGCCGCCGACGTCATGCTCAAGGAGCAGCGGCCGTTGATCCTCGTGCCGCGCGAGACCCCCCTGAGCGCCATCCACCTCGAGAATATGCTGCGCCTGGCGCGCGCCGGAGCGTGCGTGATGCCCGCGGCCCCCGCCTTTTACCACAACCCGCAGTGCATCGACGACCTGGTGGATTTTCTCGCCGGCAGAATACTCAGCCGCCTCGGCATCCGCAGCGACCTTCTCGAGCCCTGGCCTCCGGCCGGAGAGTCGGAAGGCTGAACCCGAATGGACCAACCAGCCACACAACGCACAAGCATGGCAGGCGCAGCCGGGCGAATCGGCATCTTCCTCGAAATGATCAAGTTTCAGCACACGGTGTTTGCCATGCCCTTTGCCGTGTTGAGCGCGCTCCTCGCGTGCAGCACCAACGGGCGGCTGCTCGTTCCGGCGTGGCCGTGGATAATCCTGTGCGTGGTTGCGGCGCGGACGGCTGCGATGGGGTTCAACCGCATCGCCGATGCCGCGCTCGACGCCGGCAACCCCCGCACGAGCGGGCGCGCGATCCCGGCGGGCATCCTGGTGCGCAAAGACGTGTGGCTGCTGGTTGCAGGCTCGGCCGCCGTTTTTATTTTCTCGGCAGCGATGCTCAACAGCCTCTGCCTGTATCTGTCGCCCGTCGTGCTCGCCGTGCTCCTGGGCTATTCCTATGCCAAGCGCTTCACGGTGTTGTGCCACGCGTGGCTGGGGCTTTCGCTGGCGCTGGCACCCTTGGGAGCGTGGGTGGCGATTCTCGGGCGGGTCGACCTGCCCCCGGCGCTGCTCGGCGGCGCGGTGGTCTTCTGGGTGGCCGGTTTCGACATCATCTACGCCTGCCAGGATGTGGCTTTCGACCGCGAGGCCGGCCTCTGCTCGATACCGGCGAAGATCGGCATTCCGCGCGCACTGTGGGTGTCGGCCGCGATGCACGCCGCCGCCGTGCTGCTCCTGGCACTGCTGGCTGTTTACTCACCGCTGGGCGGCATCTACTGCATCGGGCTGGGCCTTGCGGCCGCCGCGATTCTCTACGAGCATCTCATCGTGAAGCCGCGCGACCTATCGCGCGTGAACGCGGCATTCTTCGCCGCCAACGGATTTGTGAGCGTCGGCCTGATGACCGCCGGCGCACTCGACCTCCTGCTGTAGAAATACTACAACGATGCACAACGCCGATTTCATCGAACACATCGAAAACAAGGTGGACGCCGCCGAACGCCTGACAGCCGAAGAGGGCCTGCGGCTTTACAAGGCGGACAGCCCCCACGGCCTGGGCCGGCTGGCCGCCAGGGTCCGCGAGCGCCTCAACGGCAACGATGCTTACTACATCGTCAACCGTCACATAAACTACACCAACATATGCGTCAACGGCTGCCGATTCTGCGCGTTTTCGAAAAAGCCCGGCGAGCCCGGCGGACACACAATGAGCCTCGACGAAGTTTTCGAACGCGCCGCGCCCGCGGCAAGCGACGGCTCGACCGAGCTGCACATCGTCGGCGGCGTTGATCCTGAACTGCCCCTTGCCTACTACATAGACATGATCGCCGGGCTGCGAGAGCGCCACCCGAGCATCTGCATCCAGGCATTCACGGCTGCCGAAGTTGCACACCTGGCCGATGCCTCGCAAATGACCGATGCCCAGGTTCTGGCAAAGCTGAAAGACGCCGGCCTGACCGCGCTGCCCGGAGGCGGGGCCGAGGTGTTCTCGACGCGCGTGAGGCAGTTGCTGTGCCCGAACAAGATCAGCGCCGACCGCTGGCTCAGCGTGAGCCGGGGCGCACACCGACTGGGCATTCCCACAAACGCCACGATGCTATACGGGCACGTCGAAACACTCGAAGAACGCATCGACCACCTCGTGCGCCTCCGAGAAGCCCAGGACGAAACCGGCGGATTCATGTGTTTCATTCCGCTGCCGTTTCATCCCGAGAATACCGCAATGACCGACATCACGCGGACGTCGGCGA
>JABMSA010000588.1 GCA_013202185.1 Planctomycetota bacterium | reverse complement strand
CAGCGAGCGCGTTGTAAATGCCTCCGAGCCCGGCGGCGGAGCCACCCAGATCGGCACGCGGTGCGCAATGCCAAACTTGAACGCATACGGGCTCTGCATCAGGTACTGGTCCCAGATGAAGTTATTGAAGTAACCGCCGACCGACATCCCGAGCACTCCGCCGGCGACGGCGAAGAGGATGTACGTTTCCTGCCGGCTCAGCGACGAGCGGCAGCGCCTTGCGATTTCGGTGAAGAAAATGATGGTGACCCAATCGACAGCCTGGCCGTAACCTCCGCCGCCGATCATGAGGTTGAGGAACATGCCGCCGGGAACCATCAGGAAACCCACAAACAGCCCGCCGAGCACGGCCTTCCAGCCGAAGCCCTCTTTGAAGGTTATGGGGACCTCATCGTCCCCGCGATATTCTTGATATTCGTTTTCCGGCATCTATCTACACTTCTGATGATTCCGCAATGAGGCTGTGCCCTTGCTGCTCGTAGATCTGCTTGTGCTCGTCATCCACGAGGCGCCAGATCAGCATCTGCTTGCGAATGGCCTTGAGGAATCCGTAGTTCATTCGGCCCCACGCTTCCACTTCGCCCGAGATCCTGTGTATGGTGAATTTGATGGTGCATACCTTGTCGTCGGGCGGCGGCGGAAGCGTCTCGAGCACTACCTTCTGGCTTATGCCCATGTCCATCGGCTCAATCCATACGGTGCTGTCGAGCACGTAGGTAACGTCGGGGCCTTCCTGCTTTGCCGCCAGGCCCACGCTGTCGGCGCAAAACACGCCGCCTGAGTCTTCGTTGTGCGATGAAAAATAGTCGTGGATGAAAGCATTCAACCCCACTGCTTCCAGCGGGCCCACGGTAAAGGGGAAGTCAAACTCCCACGTATCGCTGTCGGGCTTGGGCAGTTTCATCTTTTTTGTTTCGTCGGGCACGGAAAGCTGCACTGCCTTTCGCGCGGGGTAGAGCGTCGAGAGCAGCACCACGCACACCACCAGTATGATGGTGGATACGGCGCTCACCGACGAGTAATTGAGGTTGAGGCCGGCGAGCCTGCCGGTGACGGTGACGTATTTTGCCACGCCCTGGCCGAGGAGGTAGCCCACTACCGCGCCGATAGTTGCAAACACGCTCGCTTCGGCGAGGAACAGCGCGGCAACGTGCACGGGTGCCAAGCCGCACGATGTGTATACGGCGATCTCGCGCAGCCTCTCGTAAACCGAGCCGAGCATCGTGTTGAAGACGATCAGCGAGGCGATCGCGATCGGGAGGAACAATGCCTTCATTCCGCTGGCGCTCAGGGCGTCGCGCGAGCTGAAGAGCTTTACCTTCTCGGTGATCCCCGCAAAGAGGAGCAGCTTGGACCTTGCCACGTACCTTCGCAGCTCGGCGTCGATGTCTTCCTCGGTGAGGCCCGTCATCCCTACGGCCAGCGAGCGTACGGTCGAGCCGTCGAGGCCCTGCACGAGTTGGTTGGGAAGCAGCACCACCCTGCCCGGGTCAATATGCTCGTAGCGCGGCGGAGGCTTCGCCTCTATGGCCGGCTGTATCACGCCCTCGTCGTCGGTGCTAAGCTGCAGGGCGCGGGCCTGGTCGGTGCCGGTTCCCTCCCGCACGTAGTCGATCGGGGTCAGCGGCTCGTTATCCAGATCCTTAACGTCCTTGAACTCCTGGTCGTCGAACACGCCGATGACGCGCAGTTTCTTGCCGAGCGTATTGACATACACCTTGCCGACGTTGTCACTTGTTACGTGCAGGCCTCCTCGTGCCCCGGCCGACATTGCCTTGGGCACTATGCACACCAAGGGGTAGTCGCGCTGCACGGCGGGGTCGAACCACTCGCCGCATACGAGGTGCTCCTGGGGGCGGGTAAGGTGCTTTTCTTCGGGCTCGAGGCCGATAATTGCGTGGCACACGACGCTGACGCCGGGATCGTCGACCCGCGAAAGTTCGATTTGCTTATCTTCCTTGGCGGCCACGCCCGACGAGTACCACGAGCGCTCGACAACAACTCCGCCGCGCTTGGCAAAGTACTCTTTCAGGCCGAAGCTTGCCAGTTGCTCGAACGACGACCAGGAGCGATGGCGGATCAGCACGCCCTTGTAGGTCGAGTCGTAATCAGTTGGTATTTCGTTGGGCACCACGCTGGTTTGAAACGACGTAAACGACAACACGGTGAAAGTGAGTAACACGATCGTAATGCACGTGAGCGCTGTTCGCACTTTACGGCGGCGCAGATTCGAAATGCCAAGCATGAAGGCCGCGCTGGCCGCCGAGCTGCGGTTCACGTCTTCCCGGTGCCAGGTGCCGGCCTTTTCGCGCATGAGCACCATCTGCGTATTAAACTTGCTGAAGAGAATGCCGATGGTGATCGCACCCAGCACTATCATGAAGAAGCCGGCGAGAATGATCACGGGCGTTGTGGCGAGCTGAAAGCCCGGGTGCACGTAACTGAGCACAAGGTAGATCGCCGCAAACATCCCGGCTATGCCGAATAGCTTCTTGCGAACGTCGCTGAAGGCGAAGAACAGCCGCTCGGCGAAGACCGCAAAAGGCAGCAGCACGGCCATGTAGAAGATCAGGCCCTTGATGACGTCGTCGGCGGCCCCGCGAACGTTGGGGTAGGCCCGGGCTTCGTAGGCCCACGCCTCGCGCGAGTTGTTCAGGAAAGCAGCGTAATCCTTCTTCTCGAGGTCTTTCTCGGCCTGTTTCAGCCGCTGTTCGGCTAGGTTGTGCAGGTAGCTGGCGCGCTCGTGCCGCACGCCGGTCTTTTCGAGCTCCTTGAGGCGGAAATCATCCAGGCGCCACATGTCGCGGGCCGAAACATACGTTGTCCGAAGTATCCTGTGCTCGCGCTCGTTTGCCGGAAAACCCATCCCCTGCGACTCGTCCGGTGTGGCTTTGCCGGTGCTGTTGAGCAGCATGTACTTCGCGCCCACAATGCTGCGCGTGCCGATGATCTTGAGGCTGCTGTCGCCCCGCTCAACAAACACAACCGCACAGGGCTCTGAGTATGACGACGTGATCAAAGACCATCCGACGAACGACGCCGAGTATTGCCGCGGCGGCGAGTTGGTCTTGGCATCGAGCACCGTGGCCGTTTCGAAGGTCCGGTTGGTGAGCTGATTCATGAAGTCGAATATCAGCGTCGAGGAGCATGTGAACAGCGGCAGGTTGCCGTCGACTATCCGGTTTTTCTCCCAGTCCTTATTGATGACGGGGGCTCGTGCGGCGGCCAGGCTCTTGGCTCCGATGAACTCGATGGTGCCGTCGCGCCGGTCCACCTTGCTGGGTGTGCAGGTCAGGTAGCCGATCTTCGTTCCCACCGTGAGGCAGTAGCCGTCCTGGTTGCTCATTGCCATTGCGGTGCCCCTCACGCCCATGAGCGCCTTGTGTGTATTGAGCTCAATGGCGAGGAGGGTGTCGGGCAGGGGGCTGCCGGGCAGAAACTTGATGAGCGAATCTTCCTTGATGCTCACGTAAAGCTCGGCGGCGCTGTTGGTGTCCCACAGTGGAAACGGATCCTCCCTGGAGGCGAGGTCCCACAGAAGGCCGGTCACGAGCTTTGCCTGCTGCCTCACAGACTCGAAATCGAGCTTCTCGGTGCCGTCGGGGTGGTGCGTGGTGTCCAGCGGGCTGTCGACGCGCATTCGCGCGTCATTGACGGTTGCAAGCCCCACCTGCGCCTTGCCGTACATCAGCGGCACTTCGTTGTTGAGGGCGATTGGGCCCGGGAGGTACGTTCGCCACCCGCGCCCGCGTATGGGGTCGACGCAGTTCACGAACCTTGTGGCGATATCCTCCGATTTCCTGATCCGCTGCGCAGCCCGCACGATCTGTTTGCCGGTGCTGGAGTATCTCTTTCGAATGCGGGTTTCCAATTGGGAGTTTTCGCCATCGAGGCCGAGATCGTAAAAATTCCCCTTGAAGAATACGCCCACCTGGTCCGACTGGCTCGACAGGTCGATCGAGGCGTACATTATCGGGTGATCCTCGGTCTTCCACTCGGGTTGCGTATCCTCTTCCCCGAGGCCGGCGAGGTCTTCCTCTGTCGGCCATATCTCTTTCGGAGGCGCGAAGAGGTCGTTGTTGTCAGGGGCCTCGGAGGCCGTCATCAGGCCTTCCCACACGAAATAGTCGCGGCACCACTGCCGCATGCCGACCAGGGCCTGAAAATGCCCGGAAGTGGCGAGGAACCGCACCGTTCTCCCGGGCGGGTTGGCCTTGAACGCCCTGGCAGCCTCCAGGAGGGCCGCGATGCCGCACGAAGACTCCGCACCCGGGGCGAGCGCCGGAACCGCCGAAATCGAGTCGTAATAAGACTCGATGATCACCGTCTCCTTGCGCAGCTCGGGGT
>JABMSA010000044.1 GCA_013202185.1 Planctomycetota bacterium | reverse complement strand
GCTTCCTGCCGGACAAGCCGGCAGGGGAGCCCTGCACGAGGCCAGCGAACCTGCCCCTGATACAGGCGGCGCCCCCAGAGCCGAAAGGTGCCATCTTGGACCACGCTAAACAGATACCGCCCTAAAGGACGGGGCAATCGATATGCGCACACACCAGGTCCGGAGCTGTCGGATCAGCAATGGAAGAAACTGGCCCAAACCACTTTTGGGACGTTATCAAAACTCTTGGGCTTTCGGAGGGGGGGGACTAATACTCCCTGCCGCGGAAGAATTCTTTGCTGTAGCTTTCGTCGCGGCCGATGAGGGCGTCTTTTGTTGATCGGCGGGGGAGTAGATCGAGGAGCTTGGCGCCCATCCTTGCTATCGGGCCCATCAGGGGCTGCGCCCAGCGCAACTGTGCAAATTGCTGCGCCGCCGTTATCATCAGCGCGCGCCGCAGATCGGTGGATCGTATCTCTCGCGCGGCAATTCCCTCATAGAGGGGAACCTCTTTTCCGAAACGGCGCCGCACCGACATTCGCGCCCACGCGCCGCGCTCGCGGTTGTAAAGCTGCAGCCTCTGCGCCTGTATGAGTTTTTCTTCGGTCGTGAGCGCCACCTCCAGCTTGTCGGCCCTGATGAGCGCATCAATGACCTCGCCGCCGGCCTGCGTGCGTACGACAGTCAGGTTCCAGCCGCCGTCTTGCCGCAGCTCGGGCAGCCAGGCATCGCCCACGCTGATGTCGGCCAACTCACAGAGCGGGTCTACGCACATCGAGCATCGTGCGTTGCCGTAGCAGGTGAGCGCGTAGGAGTAGTCGCACATTTTCATCTCTCGGGTGCGTCCGGCGTTGGTTGTTGCTTTCAGCCTGCCGGGGGGTTCTCCGTCCCTGTAGATCAGCTCGGCGAGGTCCTGGGGTTGCATTGCCATCCGCCGCAGCAGGTGCCAGGTGCCGGCCGGCCTCACGCCGTGCCCGCAAAAGAGGCCGATTGCCAGAGGTATGCGCTCGCGTGCCCACGAGAGCTGCCGCTGCGCGGCCCGCAGCCCCTGGATATGACAGCCCAGGCCCACAACGGCTATTCGCTGCGCGGAGGTGCTGTTCCAGATCGCCCGCAGCACGGTGTTGACCGGAGCGCTCATGTAGATGGATCCCTTCAGCCGCGCAAGGTGGGATGCATCTTGCGCGATCCATGTTTTGGGTCGCGGCCGGCCGTGCGAATAATCCATGCTTGTGACGGCCACGCCGTCGGCCAGGCCCTCCTCGAGAATATGTCGCGCGATCGCGCTGACGGTTGCGCCGCTGGTGGCCGTGGCGAGGAGATCTCGGCCTGTGCTCCGCGTTGCGAGAAGCCGCCGAAAGCATCCGATCAAGTCGTTGCCCGGCTGCCTCCCAAACACATACTCGCGGCCGGCGGCGAAGTCCGCCACCCGGCCCGGGCACAGCCGCCGGCACAGTCCGCAATTTTTGCACAGCGACTTGTCGGCCACGGTGAATCGCGGCTGATCGTCCCATTCGCGTTCGATCCTGATGTTTTCTTGCGGGCACACACCGTAGCAAGTGCCGCAAAAATGGCACAGCCCATGCTCGACCACGTCGGTGATGTTGCGGCATTCGCCGTCAGCCTTCGTGGCCGCAGGCTCCTTGCGCGGTGCCTTGCCGGCGTATGCGTGCTGGGCGAAGCCGGCTGTGGACTCGAGGATTTTCTCGAGGCGGTCGACGTTTTGCCGGGCCTGCTCGCCGAGATGACCCAGAACGTGTCGGATATTCCGCCTGCTCTCTTCGCGCTCGGCCCAGCAGGTTTCCAGCAATCGCGAGATGTCATCGGAGCTACTCAGCTCGCGGGCGTCGGCGTAGGTCTTTTCCTGCCCGGTCAGGCGGGCGAAATCCCGCATTTTCTCGGCGAAGCACAGGCCGACGGTCGGCACGGCCTCGCCGGTCGCAAGGATGAGGCCGTGCATTCTGCTGCCTATGACCATTTCGCAGCGGCCCAGCACGCCTTTGATTTCCTTTGGATGATAACGCGATCCCAGAAGCAGATATGTTTGATCGGCGTGCTTCATTTTCTGCTGCGTCAATGCGGCCACCTTGTCATCGAATCCGTGGCCTTCAGACGAATCCATCGCAACAAACAGCACAAACGCCCCGTGCCGCTCGATGAAAGAATCGAGCGCTTCCGCCATGAGTGCACAGTGGTTTTCCAGCCGGTTCTTGTCTTCGCGGCTGTAGTGTTTCTTGCGAAAGATCACGGGAACGATGCCCTTGAGTTTTCTGAACGCCGGGCCCCACGGCACTACGCCGATGAGCGGCCGGTCGGTAGGCGCATTGGCGAGCCCCAGGATGTGTTGTATGCGTTGGGCGGGCGCGGCCCCGAGAACGATCGCCGAGTCGACCGCCTGATGGATGGGCTTGCGCACCCCGACGTGTGCCAGCAGATCGGCCGAGCACTGATCGCGCACGGTTATCACATCAAACAGATTCATGCAGCGGCGCGTGAGAGCCCGAGAGCGGGGCATATCGAGCGGCCCGGCGCCTATGGCGTAGCTCATCACCGGCGTGCCGAGCAGCTTGGCGAGCATCGGCCGATGAAAACGATAGAGCACAGAGAGCATCCCGTGCGAATCGAGTGGCATCTGGCCGCCGCCCCACACGTAGAGATCGGCCTTTGCGATGGCCCTGAGCGTGGGCCAGAGCGCCGCGAGGCGCCGCAAGGGGTTGCGGCCGCTGTAGAGGGCGTCGATGCCGTAACGATCCGCGACCGTCTTGGGATCGTTTGCCAGCTTGGTGATCTCGAGGCGTTTTCCGAAGCGTCCCCTGAACAGGTCGACCATTGCGGCGAAGTAGGATTCGTCGCCGACGTTCGAGCTGAAGTCGGCGCCGGTTTCGACAACAATGCGATACGTTCTGCCGGCAGCTTCCGTCTGCCCGTGATCGATGTGGTTTTTTTCCATATCCGTTGCGGTGGCTTGATCCTGTATCAAGTTGTTTCTCCTTCCGGCAATTCTTCCCACGCGTGGCGGCGCCACGCGCGGCGCACGTCAATCGAATAACGTCATCATCAGCGAAGACTTCAGTTGCGAGCAGGATTGATCTGCAGGGAGGTACGTGGTATCTTGCCGCAGCACGGGCGTACTGGAGGCCGGTCTTGAGTGCAGGTGAAAAACGGCAGGCGCGGAAACCAAAGCCCGCCGGCAAGATCCTTACGGTGCCTGACACCGTAAGAATCGATGATGAACGCCCCCGGGCCGAGAGGGGTCAGCCCGGAGGGCGGTTGAGT
>JABMSA010000587.1 GCA_013202185.1 Planctomycetota bacterium | reverse complement strand
TTGCCCAACCTCTACGGCGACATCGTTTCGGACCTCTGCGCCGGCCTTGCCGGCGGCCTGGGCGTGGCCCCCGGCGCCAACATCGGCACCGACGCGGCGGTCTTCGAAGCAACACACGGCAGCGCACCCAAATACCAGGGCCTCAACAAGGTCAATCCCACGGCGCTGCTGCTGTCGGGCGTGCTGATGCTGCGACACCTCAACGAACATACTGAAGCGGATGCTCTCGAGCGCGCCGTGGCCGCGGTGATCGAAGAAGGCAAAGACGTCACCTACGATCTCAAGCCGCGACGCGACGACCCCACCGCCGTGGGAACCACAGAAATGGGCCAGGCGATCATTCGCGCAATCAAGTAAGGAGCAAAACAGGATGGGCCGATCCAAGCTGGCAGTAATCGGAGCGGGAATGGTGGGCGGCACAACGGCGCAAAGGCTCGCCGAAAGGCAGCTCGGAGATGTCGTCCTCACCGACATCGTCGAAGGAATGCCGCAAGGCAAGGCCCTCGATATGATGGAAGCCGCGCCGGTTGAAGGCTACGACGCCAACATCACCGGAACCAGCGACATCGCCGACATCGCCGGTGCCGACCTCGTGGTCATCGCCGCGGGCCTCGCCCGAAAGCCCGGAATGAGCCGCGACGACCTCCTCCAGAAAAACGCGAAGATAGTCGGCGGCCTGGCCGATGCCGTCGCCGAGCACGCGCCCGATGCAATCGTCATCGTCGTCACAAATCCGCTCGACGTGATGACCCACTTGGTATATGAACGTACCGGCTTCGACAGCCGCAAGGTGATGGGAATGGCCGGCGTGCTCGATTCCGCCCGCTTCCGCACGTTCATCGCGATGGAGCTGGGCGTGTCGGTCAAGGACGTCCACGCGATGGTTCTCGGCGGGCACGGCGATTCGATGGTGCCTCTGCCCCGCTACTCGACTGTCTCGGGCATTTCGATAACCGAGCTGATGCCCGCCCACCGGATCGATGCGCTCGTCGAACGCACGCGAAAAGGCGGCGCGGAGATCGTCGGGTTGCTCAAACAGGGCAGCGCGTATTATGCGCCATCGGCATCCGTGGCGTGCATGGCCGAGTCGATCATCCGCGATCAAAAGCGCCTCCTGCCGGCCGCCGTGCGGCTCGATGGACAATACGGCCTGACAGACGTCTTCGCCGGCGTACCGGTGAAGCTCGGCAGCGGCGGCGTTGAAGAGATAATCCAGCTCGAGCTGACCGATGCCGAGCTTGACGCACTGCACGGCTCTGTCGAACAAGTAAAGGAACTCGTGGCAAAGATCACCTGAACCACCCGGCGACCTCGCCGGCCAGACATGCGAACAGTTGAATTCGAAACAATAGCTGAAGCCGTGGCCGACGCCGCAATTGACGCCGGACGCGTGCTGCCCGAAGACGTGCTCGCCGCACTCGCGGCCGCGCATGACCGCGAGACGGCGCCCATCGCGAAAGAAATCCTCGAGCGGGTGATCGAAAACGCACGGATAGCCCGCGAACACCAGATGCCCCTCTGCCAGGACTGCGGCCTGGCCGTTTGCTTCGTGCGCATCGGATCAGAGGTACGCGTTGCCGGAGGGGGAATCGCCGACGCGATCAACGAGGGTGTGCGACGGGGCTACGAGCGCGGCTACCTGCGCAAGTCTGTCCTCAACGATCCCCTCAAGCGGATGAACACGGACGACAACACCCCGGCTGTCATCCATTTCGACATCGTCGGCGCCGACGAGCTGACCATAGGCTACATGGCGAAAGGCGGCGGCTGCGAAAACATGAGCCGAACGGCAATGCTCACGCCCGCCGACGGCCGCGACGGCGTGATCGAATTCGTCGTCAAAACCGTTCGCAAAGCCGGCGGCAACCCGTGCCCGCCGATCATCGTTGGCGTGGGGATCGGCGGAACGCTCGAGAGGGCCGCCCTCCTCGCCAAGCGCACGCTCCTCCGACGGCTCGACGAGCACAACGACGACGCCGACCTCGCCGCACTCGAGGCCGAGATACTCGACCGTGTCAACGCGCTCGGCATCGGCCCGCAGGGGATGGGCGGCAACACCACCGCGCTCGGCGTGCACGTCGAAGCCTTCCCCTGCCACATTGCGTCGCTGCCCGTAGCCGTGAACATAGAATGCCACTCGCACCGCACGCGCCGAATCGTGCTTTGAGATCGTATGACCGACACACACATTCTAACAACGCCTCTCACTGACGAACACGTCGCGGAATTGCGCGCGGGCGACCGTGTGCTGCTGAGCGGCGTAGTGTACACGGCGCGCGACGCGGCGCATCGCCGTATGATCGAGTGCCTCGAGCGCGACGAGCCGCTGCCGATCCCGATCGACGGGCAGGTAATATATTATGTAGGCCCTACGCCGGCGCCGCCCGGCCGCGTGATCGGATCGGCCGGGCCCACCACCAGCTACCGGATGGATCCCTACACGCAACGGCTCCTGGCGCTCGGGCTCAAGGCCACAATCGGCAAGGGCCGGCGCTCGCAGCAAGTAGTCGAAGCAATGAAGCGGCACCGGGCGGTGTACCTCGCAGCCATCGGCGGAGCGGCGGCGCTCATTGCCTCCAGCATCAAGGAATGCAAAGTACTGGCGTACGAAGACCTGGGCCCGGAGGCCGTCCGCCGGCTGGTCGTCGAAAACTTCCCCGCTATCGTGGCTAATGACATCTACGGCGGCAGCGTTTATGAAGAAACAACCGAGTGCTCGGATTGACACCATGAACTGGGACATATTAAAAGACCTGCTGAAGCCGGGAGCTTCCTGCGTGATAACGACGCACTACTCCCCCGACGGCGACGCCATCGGATCGGAGCTTGCCCTTGCAGCGTTCATGCGGCAGATCGGCATCCGGCCGCACATCATCAACCAGGACCCCGTGCCGCGAATATACGAGTTTCTCGATAAGGACAAGACCGTGCGAGTCTACTCGAAAGAAGATGATGATATTATAATGAAAGCGGATTTCATCTTCCTTCTCGATGTCTCGAGCTGGGCGAGGGTCGGTTCGCCGTCGGAAGCGCTTCGGGCGTCGTCGGCCGGGCGAATATGCATCGACCATCACGCCACCAACGACGGGATCGCCGATATCGACATCGCCGACGCCACCGTCTCGGCGACGGGCGAGCTGATCTACGACATGCTGTGTGCGCTCGGCGGCGAGATAACGCCCGACGTGGCGCGCGCGCTCTTCGTGGCGATCGCCACCGACACCGGCTGGTTCCGTTTTTCGAACACATCGCCGCACGTCTTCCAAATCATCGCCTGCCTCACGGCAAGGGGCGCCGCACCCGAGGAACTCTACAACCTCGTGTACGAGCAGCTCAGACGCGAGCGCATGAGCCTGCTCGGACGCGGCCTGGCGAAGCTGCAATCCACCGCAGACGGCCGGATAGCCTGGATGGCCTTCACCCGGCAAATGTTTGACGAAACCGGCGCCGACGGCGAGGACGTCGAAGGAATCATCGATCTCTTGCGCACGATCGGCGGCGTGGAAATCGTCATGCTCTTCCGCGAAGCCACCGACGGCATGATCCGCGTGAGCCTGCGATCGAAGAACGACGCCGACGTCAGCCGCCTGGCCGAGCGCTTCGGAGGCGGCGGGCACATTAGAGCTGCCGGCATACGAATGTCGGGCGACCTCGACGAAGCCATTCGCAGAGTCGTCGAAGCCGCACGAGAACTCATCGAATCGTCCGGAGAACCCGCCGAGTAAACGGCAGGGCGGAGAAATCGAGCCGGCTCTTGATTTCTTCCGGCAAGTCTGCTTTAATTCTATATGAACGACGAACAAACAGAATGGGGGAAACACTTGAAGGTATTTCTTGCAGGAATCATTCAGGGCTCGATCGCCGACGAGCGCATCCACCAGCAGGACTACCGCAGCAGGCTCAAGCAGTTGTTGCGCGACACGCTGCCCGACGCCGAAGTGTTCTGCCCCATCGAGAACCACCCCAACTCGCTGGGGTATTCGTTCACCAAAGGCCGCGACGTCTTCATGTTTCTAATGCGCAAGGCGGCCGAAACCGACCTCCTGCTGGCGTTCGTGCCCGAGGCGAGCATGGGAACGGCAATCGAAATCTGGGAGGCGTTCAATCGTGGAAAGCTGGTAATTGCCATCTCGCCGCTGAAAACAAACTGGGCGGTGAAATTTCTTTCACACAAGATATGCGCCACTCTCGAGGAGTTCGAGGAGTTCGCCCGATCCGGCGGGCTCGAGGAATTGCTGTCGGCGCACTATGCGCCCTTGGCATCATAATGGAAAGGACTCGATAGCCCGATGAAAACCGGTTTCAGAACGGCAGGTTATGCGGATTGGGGCCTGGGG
>JABMSA010000586.1 GCA_013202185.1 Planctomycetota bacterium | reverse complement strand
CCCCCCTGCCGCCTTGCGCGGCAGGAGGCAAAGTTCGGTCAGTGAGTAAGGCGTCCTCCCAACAACAGGCCCCTGTCACTTTATGTGGCAGGTGAATGAGTTCACGGGCGCACCAACGGGTCGTGTAGTTACCCGACATTCATACATGCCTGCGACGGGCGATTTGCTTTTCGCCGACGAACTTTCGCTCCTGCCGCGCGAGGCGGCAGGGGGCGGGTATTTGTGTCTGCCGTTCTCACTGCCGAACTTCGCTTCCTGCCGGACAAGCCGGCAGGGGAGCGCAGCACAAAGCCAGCGTACCTGCCACGAGGATAGGCGACGCCTCCAGAGCCGAGACGTTTCATTTTGCGCCACGCTAAACAGATACCCGGCCTGGCCGGGCGCGCGGCAAACCTGATTCAGAATAGCATGCCCGGTGCGGCGGCGGACGCCCGCAGCTCGTAGAGGTCGAGGACGATTCGCTCGGTCAGGTAGTCGCGCTGCTCGGAGAAGCTGTCGTGCTGGAGCCGGGCCAGGTCGGCGAGGGTCGAGTAGACGGGGTGGTCGGAGGGGATCATCCTTATCGGCAGGATCTTCAGCGAGTCCTTGAAGTGCTCGAGCATCGCTCCTTTGCGCCTGCCGATGCGCGAGAAGTATCTCTGCATCATCCGTGAGTTGAGGATCGCCGTGAGGAAGTAGAGGTCGACGCGAGCGTCCGGTTTCGGAAAGATCATCCGCACGTCGCCGCCGTCGTTTAGCGCGCGGCGCCCATCGACCGCGAACCGGCCGGCGGGGGCGCGGTACGGACACACGATCTTGAGGGCGGCGCTCATCTGCGATGCCTTCCTCGGCCGGTGAAAGGCAAACCACGGGGCTGAGGTGTTGCGGCAGACCTCGCGCGCCTCGAGCTTGTCGCGATAATTCTCGAGGTGTTTCATGATCGCCGGATGGCGCTCGATCTGCGTGCCCCGCGGCACGTATATGAGCAGGTCGTCGCGATGCGAAATCGCATACCGGCCTATGTCGCTGTTCTTGATCAGCGGGCGCAGCAGCTCATCCTCGAGGCGCGCCTCGCGTGCGTAATCGGCCGCGACGACGAACGCCTTGTTCAGGCCGCTCTCGGGCCCTTGCACTATATCGCAGAACTCCCCCAACGGCACGGAATCCTTTTCCAGCTTGGCGCGCCATTGCTGCTCGGAGTCGGAGATGATCACCCACGGTGCGCCGGACAGTCCCTCTTGGGGAAAATCGAATGGCTCGCCGTCGGGCGGGTCGAACCGCAGCGTGCCGGCCGGCGCCGGGGGTGTTTTCCTGACGATGGTGACGACGCAATGGATCATCGCGTCGGTGAAAAGCTCCTCGCCCGAGCAGTCGATGATCGTCTGTATCTGCGATTGCTTCGAGAGGAGCGCCCGGAGTTTTTGGGCGTGCGATGCCTGGAGGAAGTACGCCGACGAGAGCAGGCCGAGCAGGCCGCCGGGCTTGAGCAGCTTCAGGCCGCGCTCGAAGAAGCAGTAGTGAAGGTCACCGTGGCCCGCGTAAGCATCATAGGCGTTGGCGAGGGCGCGCTTTGTGGCGGCGTCGAGCCGGGCGACGGCGCCGTACGGCGGATTGCCCACGATCACGTCGAAGCCGCCGTCGGCGAAGATTTCGGGCAGGGCTTCCTGCCAGCGGAAACGGTCGTCGAGCAGGGCATCGGCGGCGAAAAGCTTCGGCTCGGGCAGGTCGGCGACCCCGAACGCCATCCGCGCGACGTCGATGGCATCCGGCGAGAGGTCTGCGCCGATCACCTGCGCGGCCGCTATGTTTGCAGCTTCGCTTTTCGGGAGGCCGCGCTCGAGGTAGAAGCGCACGAGCGTCATCCCGGCTTCGATGATGAACACCCCCGAGCCGCAGGCCATGTCGAGAATGCGCAATCGCGATGCCTCGCGAACGTCGACGCACTCCGACAGCTTCGCGGCGAGGGTCCCTGCCACTATTCGCTCGACTATGTTTCTGGGCGTGTAGTAGGATCCGGTGGATTTTCGCGAGGCGTTCCTGACTACGCGCGGCTTGCCATCGGTGAGCATTATCGAAGATGACAGATAGTTGAGGTGAGCGGCCCCGAGGAAGTCCCACGGTGGTTCCATCTTGCCCAGCCTTGCGGCGAGCTTGTCGTGGAGGTCGCCGGAGATCATCCCCGGGCCGGGTGCCTCGTGTCCTGCCGCTTCGAGAAGGAGGGCGATGATTTCACCCTGGATCGCCGCCGGGAGCGCTTCGGGGCTCACGCGGCCGGCAAGGTCGGCCGCGATGGCGGCCCGGGCTCTCGAGAGAAGGGCGCGGAAGGCGCGCTGGTCGGAGCTTTCAGGCTTTCGATTCACCGGGTGCCAGCTTTTCGTTGAGCTTGTCGCGCACGATGTCGGGAACGAACGGGCTGACGTCCACCCCCATCGAGGCAACTTCCTTGATTCTGTGCGAGCTGAGGAACGACCGCTCGACGCTGGTCATCAGGAAGACGGTGTCCACTTCATTGCAGAGGGCCTTGTTGCTGAGCGCGAGTTGGAATTCGTATTCGAAATCGGACATCGTGCGCATGCCGCGCAGGATGATGTTTGCACCCACACTACGGACGTAGTCGACGGTCAGGCCGTCGAAGTTGTCTACGCATACGTTTGGGATGTGGGCGGTGAGCCGGCGCAGCATGTCTAATCGTTCGTCGACGCTGAAAAGCGGCTTCTTTGCCGGATTCTCGGCGACGGCGACGATGAGCTTGTCAAACATCTTCGCGCCGCGCTCGATGATGTCGGTGTGGCCGTAGGTGATGGGGTCGAACGTCCCGGGATAAACTGCTGTTTTCATTGCTTGATCCTTTGCCCGTCGGCCTGGTCCGTGGGCGGTTGTTATTCGTCGTAGTCGCGGGCATGGGTAAGGCCTCGCACGAATGAGCCCGGCCTCGGCGGCATCTTGATGGCCTTGGGCGAGATCATGAAGCCCACGGATTGCTCGTTTGATCGCCCGTCGTTTTCTACGACTATCGACAGGCTGAACGCGTGGAAGTCTCTGATGAGTTCGAGGCGCTCCTCGAGCGATTGCCCGTCTTTCCAACTGCGGTCATGCGAGAGCACCGCCGTCCACTTGGGCGTCAGCTTGTAGGCCAGGGAGTAGGTGCCGAAGTTGTCGACTGCTTTTTCGTATGTGTGGCCTATGTAGGCCGCCCAGCGGTCGGTCACATCAATGTTCGCCCCGAAGTTGGCGAAGTTCATTCCCTGGTCTTGTTCGGAGAAGTCGTAATGGATGTTGGAGTAAAGGTTCAGGCCTTCGACCGGTCGCAACCGCGCGTCTATCCGGAGCGGCGAGAAGTTCTCTCCGTTGTTGTCGCGGCGGCTGGCCGGATAGTGATCGGTTTCGAGGTCGAGGTCGAGGAGGTCGACGATCCTGCCGCCGCGCCGGGCCTGGAATTTGTTTCGGAGGCGAAGCTCGATGCGGTCTTCCTGTCGGACGGCGTCGGTTTCGTCGAACTGAATGAAATCGTCGGCGTCTGCGCCCCAGGTGTCGCGCCGGCCCGTGTAGGTGATGTCGGGCAGTATGATGTGCCGGAGGCCGTCTACGCCGAGCGTCTTGCTGGTGAAGCCGAAGTAGCGGTGGAGGCTGGTCGACAGCCGCCCGCCGTAAAAGAGCTGAAGGCGCGAGGTGCTGTGATCGTCGGCAAGGCGTTCGCTGTAGAATGTGCTTTGCATTCCGATGAAAGGCTCAAACTTGAACCGGTTGACCGGGATGGAGCGCGACAGCTCGTGGATGGCGTTGTATCTGAAGACGGTTCGGTCTTCGCCGAGTTCTTCGTCGGCCGAGATCGCCGGCAATGTTCCGAATGCGTTCCACTTGCGGCGGCGCGCGTTGAAGGCGGCGTCGCTCTCGCCCGGGCGCTGGCGGATCTCCGACAGCCCCCGCCTCAGAAAGCCAAACTCGGTGGTGCTTGTCCACAGGAAACCGTGGCGCAGCGGATGTGCAAAGCCGCGCATTCCGATCATGGGCAGGCGTTCGGTTTGGTCGAGGTATTCGTTGAGGCGGAGCTTGGCTTCCACGTAGGCGACCCAGTTGTCCTTCGAGCCCTTGGCGTAGATGCGGTTTTCGATCGGCTTTCCGGTGTAATACTCGTTTTCGAAGAACTCCTTTTGGAAGCCGGCGTCGCTGTATTTCTGCAGCTCGATGTCAAGCTCCCATCTCGGTGAATCCATCGAGTGCGTCCACTTGTAGCGATACCTGTGGTGCGTGCCGAGTACCTGGCCGTCGAAGTCGTTGCCGGCATCGTCGGGTATTGCGTAGTATTCGGCTTTGCCCTTGGCGAGCAGCGGGCTGTCATATCCCAGGCCGAGCCCCCAGCCGATTCCGCGCTTCGAGAAGTATCCCAGGCTCACGGTGCCTTTTGCATCGTAGCCCAGCGGCAGGCCGAAGGTGGCATCGAGCGTGCCGAACATTCCGAGGCTGGATGTGCTTCCGAAGCGGGCATCGAGCGCGGGAAGGTCGCCCGGTATGATAATCGCCGGCAGATAGAAGATCGGAACGCCCCGGACGTGATAGCTGACGCCCTTGGCGATGATTGTGTTGTTTGGCTTGATGATAAGCTTGCGTGCCCTCAGGTAGTGATGCGTCACGGCGTAGTCGCAGTTGCTGACGATCCCCTCTTTGACGATGAGGGTGCGGTCGGCTAGGCGAATTCCAAGCGGCGTCGAAACGTAAAACGCGCCCTTCTTCGTCTTGTCGCGATCTCTGAACTTGAACTCCTCGAAGACCACCTCCGCGTCGGCCCAGTTTACCAGCGCGCGCTCGCAGTGGATCTCCCGTGTGGGCGAGAGCAGCCGCACGTTGCCCTCGATGTATACCTCAGGCGGCCAGCCCAGCGCGTGGTCGGCGGTGAGGATAGTGTCGCCCCACGTAACGCGCACGTTCCCGGTGGCGGCGAATGACTTCATGTCCTGATCGTACTCGATCAGCTCGGCTTTCAAGGAAAGCTTGCCGCCCTCCGACGTGAAAGCGGCGGCTTCGGCCTCAGCCGGCTCGGGTGCTTTCGGCTCAGCGGCGGCGCTCTCGAGCGGACGCACCTCGAGGGCCCCGGCCCCGATTGCCGCGACCAGGAGAATCAGGATGAAAGTTCGGTGCATCGAGCTCCGCAACGCTTAGAATGCCGGCGTTCTTACAATTCTTTCGCAACAGCTTCCGGAGTTTTTCAATTATAATCGAGCGCGGCGGGAAATCAACGTTAAAAGACCGGTCGGTGCGGAGAGGGTGGCTATGGGTTGTGAGGCCGGCCACGGGGTCCAGCCAGTGATCGGCGGCCATCCTCCCGCTCCTTGCGCGCTCAATAACTATCTGCCTTGTACACATACGGCCAACCGGCGGGGAAGAGCGCTTCCATCACGGGGATGAGCCTCGAGGGGATCGAGGCGCCGGCACGCGGGGCGATGTCTTTGATCGCGTGGTATCCGGTGAACATGCCCGAGAGCCACCGCTGGGGAATGCGCACCCGCGCTCGGCCGGCGGGCTTGCCGACCTCTACGCCGCTGCGCGTTATCGCCAGGCCCACGGCGCCGATCTCGGTTGCCAGGGTGAATTGCGTTTT
>JABMSA010000585.1 GCA_013202185.1 Planctomycetota bacterium | reverse complement strand
TGCCGCTGGCCGCCGCGCCGGGCCCGCCCGGGGCCAGCGCCACGCCCGCACGCAGCCCCAGCCGCGGCCGCGCCGCGAACAGGCCGCGGGTGTAGGGGTGGGCCAGGTGGCGGAAGACATCGGCGGTGGGCCCGCTCTCGACCACCGTGCCGCCATACATCACCAGCATCTGCTGCACGTTCTCGGCCATCACACCGAGGTCGTGGCTGATCAGCAGCAGGGCCATGCCGTCCTCGGCCACCAGGCCGGCGATCAGGTCGAGCACCTCGCGCTGGATGGTCACGTCCAGCGCGGTGGTGGGCTCGTCGGCGATCAGCAGCTTGGGGCTGCAGGCGAGCGCCATTGCGATCATCACCCTCTGGCGCATGCCGCCGCTGAGCTGGTGCGGGTAGTCCGTGGCGCGGTCCTGGGGCGAGGGGATGTGCACGCGCCGCAGCATATCGACCGTGCGCTCCCAGGCTTCCTTCTTCGATACATGTTCGTGGTTGAGGATCACCTCGACGATCTGCCAGCCGATGGTGAACACGGGGTTGAGGCTTGTCATCGGCTCCTGAAAGATCATGGCAATGTCGCATCCGCGCACCGCGCGCATCTGGCGCTCGGGCAGCTCGAGGAGATTGCGCCCCTCGAAGATGACTTTTCCGCCGACGGTCTTGCCGGGCGGCGAAGGGATCAGCCGCAGGATGGAGAGCGCCGTGGCGCTCTTGCCACAGCCGCTTTCGCCCACGAGGCCGAGCGTTTTGCCGCGTTCGATGCGGAAGTCCACGCCTTCCACCGCCTTGGCGGGCCCGCCCTCGAGGAAGAAATACGTGTGGAGGTCGCGCACTTCCAGCAGCGTCGAGTTCAGTTTGTCGTCAGCCTTGTTCAAACTCTTTCCCCACGAGTTGTGATCGCGGATCAAACGCGTCGCGCAGTCCGTCACCCAGGAAATTAAACGCCATCACCGTGATGAAAATGAAAAACCCCGGAATGAGAATCCAGGGATGAAACTTGAGTTGCGCTATGCCCATTGCATCGCGCAGGAGGTTGCCCCAGCTTGCGTAGGGGTCTTGTATGCCCAGGCCCAGCAGGCTCAGGGCCGATTCGCCAAGGATATACGCGGGGATGGAGAGAGTGATCGAAACGATAGCGTATGAGAGCGTTTGCGGGAGCACGTGGAAGACGATGATCTTGAGATTGCCCTGCCCGATGGCGCGGGCGGCGTCGACGTATTCGCTGGATCTGATCGACAGTACCATGCCGCGCACCACGCGCGCCATGCCGGCCCAGCCGATGAAACTCATGATGAACACGATCATGAAGTACACCTTCACCGAGCTGATGTCTGCGGGCAGGGAGGCCCTCAGCGCCAGCATGAGATAAAAGCCCGGAATCATCATTACCATCTCGCAGAGCCGCTGTGTGGCGGTGTCGATCTTTCCGCCGAAATACCCGGAAATGCCGCCGACCAGCATTCCGACAGTGAAGGATACGGCAACACCCACTAACCCGACAGACAGCGACACCCGGCCGCCGTAGATGATCCGCGAGAGAAGGTCGCGGCCGCGTGAATCGGCCCCGAGCAGGTAGAGCCGGGCGGGTTCCTCCACGCCGAACAGGCGCACGCGCGAAGGGATCAGGCCAAGGAAGTTGTGCTTGTCGCCCGTCACGAACAGCCTGATGGGATACCGCTTCGTTGTCTCCTCGGTGAACACGCGATTGTGGTGTTCATCGAATTCGTACGCCGTTTCGTAGACGAAAGGCCGGCGGAGCTTGCCGTCGGTGTCGAACAGATGCACCTTGAATGGCGGCTGGTACGAGAGGTCGCGCCGCTCGTTGTCGAAGTGATACGGCGCAATGAAATCGGATAAGACGAAGCAGGTTAGGTAAAGAAACCCAAGTACGCAGAGGCCTGCCATGGCAAGGCGGTGCCTGCGCAGCTTGCGAAAGGCGAGACGGCTGAGACTGAGTGATGTGGGCTGTTCGCTCATGTTAGTCGTATGAAATCCTCGGGTCCGAGACGGTCAGCAGGATGTCGGCAATGAGGTTGCCCACTACCAGCAGCACGCCGCCCATCATCATCGATCCCATCACCAGGAATATGTCTTGAGCGCGCACGGCCTCGAGCATCACCGATCCCATGCCCGGATAGCTCGTTATCATCTCGGTAAGCGCCACGCCGCTGAGCAGGCCCGAGAATTGGTAACCGAAGATGGTTATCATCGGGTTGAGTGCGTTGCGAAGCGCGTGGCGGTATACCACCTTGCTCTCGGGCAGGCCCTTGGCCCGTGCGGTTGTTACGTATTGCTTGCGCAGCACCTCGAGCATGTTGCCGCGCATCAGTCGCTGCATGCTGGCCAGCGCACCGGTGACGATGACCAGCACCGGCACGATCATGTGCTTGGCGATGTCGATGACCTTGCCCGCGAGGTTCATGTCGTCGAAGTTGGTGGAGGTAAGCCCGCCCGTGGGCAGCACACCCGTAAGCGACACGAGGTACAACAGCACAAGGGCGAGAAAGAAACTCGGAAAGCTCATCCCGATGAACGAAATGAACGAGAGGATTTTGTCTCCAAGGCTGTATTGATGCACGGCGCAATATGTGCCTATGGGAATCGCCACACCCCATACGAGGACCAGCGAAACAATCGAGAGCATGAGGGTGTTCACAAGGCGCTCGGCGATCACCGTTGCCACGGGTTTTCTGTTGACGAAAGAGTAGCCGAGATCGAGGCGCACCCGCGTGGGGATAAGACGTCTGACCCGGCCGAGGAGGGTCTTGGGTTCCTCGTCGGCGTCGGGCCATTCAAAGAACAGATTCTTCGCCCAGTGGTAGTACTGCACGGGGAAGATGCGATCGAAATGGTATTTTTGCTCGAGCTTCCTGACCTCCTCAGGTGCAAACTTCGGATCGTTCCGGTAGGGCGCGAGCACGTCGCCCTCGGGAAGTCGAATGATGCCGAAGACGATGAACGACATCGCCGCGAGCAGCGGTATGGAGATCAGGATTCTTCGAATGATGTGTGCAGACATGTATGGCTTTGCGCCGGGGCGTGGCCGGCGCTCTGAGGGGCTACTTCCGGTACACGCGCTCGAGTGAGTGTATGGCTCCGAGGTAGGACGTCGGATGGATGTTGCCGAGGCCGCTGCGGAGGGCTTCGATCCTCTTGCCGAGCACCGTGTAGATAAGCGGCAGTTCGTCGGCGGCGATCACCTGCCATTCGTTGTAGATTTCCTTCCGCTTCTCCGGATCGAGCTCCTGTACGCCCATATCGAACAGATCGTTGATTCTCGCTTCCCACTCGGTCGACGGCTTCTTTTGCCGTGGGAACCACATGTGTGTGTGCCCGCTCGATTTCCACACGTTCTGGCCGAAGTGCGGCTCGATGCCGCCCGTGAGGCCCAGGATCATCGCCTGCCAGTCGAAGCTGCTGTCGAGTTTGCTCACCAGCATGTTGAACTGCTGTGGGAGGAAATGCACCTTGAAGCCGATATTCTCGAGATCCTTGCGGATCATCTCCGCCATCTTGATGCGGACAGTATTCTCGGAATTGGTCGTCAGGTTGAATTCTACGGTATTGCCGTCGGGATCCTCGAGGAAGCCGTCGCCGTTGGTGTCCTTGAAACCTGCGTCGGCCAGTATCTTTGCGGCCTTTTCGGGATTGAACGGGTGCTTGGGCACGTTGGGGTTGTGAAAGAACGGCGAGCCAGGGCCCACCGGGCTCCACTGCGGCACGCCCAGACCGTTCATCAGCACGTTGACCATCGACTTCCTGTCGATGGCATGCGACACCGCTTTGCGGAATTGAACGTTCCTGAACCATTTCAGCTTTACCGGGTCCACATTGGGCACGCCTTCTTTGTCCTTGAGCCTGGCAAGAACGTCGGGCGGCAGAGCTTCCATCAGCTTCTCATTCAGTTCCTTATCATTCCTGGTGGGCTCTTCCAGCTTGATCCCAAGCGTGGTGCACTCGCGCTGGATCACCTGGCGGCTGAGCTTTTTATCGTTGTTTTGATTGAAAAAGAGGAATTGGGACCCGCGGTTGATACCGGTCATGAAGACCTTGAAGTCGCCCGCCTCTTCCATAGGCTTGAGGTCGGGGTAATCCTCGCCGCGCAGGGCGTAATAGTCGAGTTCCTTCTGCTTGAATTTCATCACCGCCACGTCCTGGTTCTGGACGATCTCGATGATGATTCTGTTCAGGTACGGAAGCTGGTTGCCGGCGTCGTCGCGTTTCCAGTAGTGTGGGTTTCGCTTGAGGATAACGCGCTGGCCTGATCTGTAGCGCTCGAGCATGAACGCGCCGGTCCCGATGATCTGCTCCGGCTTCGAGTCCACCCCGAGCGAATGTTCAAACTCCCCCTTGTCAACCAGTTCCTTGAGGGCGTGTTTGGGGAGGATGTCCATCCCGACGGCCCGAAGGAACGGAGCAAACTTCTTCGGCAGGATGAACCTCGCCGTGTGATCGTCGATCGCCGTAACCTTGATCTCCTCACCCGCGATGGTGAAGATGTCTCGTGAAGCGTTTTGAATGTTGTCGTTGTAGATCAGCTCATTGAAGGTGAACTCCACGTCGGCGGCCGTGAAGGGTGCGCCGTCGTTCCACTTGACATCTTTGCGCAGGTGAAACGTATACGTCAGGCCGTCTTCGCTTACGTCCCAGCTCTCCGCCAGGTGAGGGATCACCTCTGTAGTGGCAGGGTCGGTCGTCGTGAGCCCCTCGTAAATGAAGCCCAGCACTGTTGAGCTTGAGCTTTCGTTCGACACGATGACGTTGAAGCTTTTCGGAGGTGAGATGGTTGAGAAAACAAACTGCCCGCCGCGTTTGCCGATCTCCCACTTGATGGGCTTGGGTGTCTCGGTTTTCTGATCTGCCGGTTGCTCGGGCGCAGTCTCGGTGCCCGTTTGCTCTGCGGGTTGATCGCCGTTGTCCTGTGCGTCGCCGTCGGGCCCCGACGACGAACCGCAAGCGAGAATAGCCGCGAGCGAAAGCAATATGGCTGCGTGGACGGCCCATTTCAAATCTTGCATCGTGTTCCCCCAAATCGAGCTATCGAATGACGTGGGAATCAGATTTGTTCACACTGCTCGATTATAACACCATTTACGGCCGTTTCCAACAATGAATGAAGCGCGGGGCAATGAGGGGCAAACGGCTCGCCGCGCCTGCCATGCCCTCTTCCGACGGCTATTTTTCGTCCAGGATACCTTCTTCGAGGCCCATGGGCATCGGGGCGGGGCGCCGGCACGTTGTCTTCGGCTCGACGCTGCGGCCCGTGTCGGACGCCTCGTGAAACGCCTGCATTATATCGAGAACGTGGAAGGCCATCTCGCCGTTGGCGCGGTGCGGCCTGCCGAAGCGCAGCGCGTAGGCCATGTCGGCCACGCCGATGCCGCGGTTGCCGTAGGCGTAGCTGTGTGTGAGAGGCACCTCCTCCCAGTCGGTCGTGGGCGTGGAGAGCATCACCGTGCCGCCGAAGCCGTTGGGATCCGGCACCCTGAGGCTGCCTTCGGTGCCGTAAATCTCGATGAGCGGGCAGGTGTGCCGCCAGATGTCGAAACTCGTGATGATCGTGCCGACCGCCCCGGAGGCAAAATCCATCGTGCCGGCAATGTGGGTGGGCACTTCGACCTTGATCTTGCAGCCCTTTTTCGGTTCGCTGGTTATGGTGCGCTTCGGAAAGGTAACACGCGTGGAGCCGCTGACGCGCCTGATCGGGCCGAGAAGGTTGATGAGGGCAGTGAGGTAGTAGGGGCCCATGTCGAACATCGGGCCGGCGCCGTGCTTGTAGTAAGACTCGGGGTCGGGATGCCAGCTCTCATGGCCGTGGCACATCATGAACGCAGTAGCCGCAACGGGCCGGCCTATGGCGCCGTCGTCGATGAGCTTGCGGCACGTTTGGATGCCGCCCCCCATGAAGGTATCGGGGGCGCTTCCGACCAGCACGTCTTTCTTCAGGGCGGCATCGAGCGTCTTCTTGCCGTGCTTGCGATCAATCGCAAGCGGCTTTTCCGCGTGAACATTCTTGCCCGCCCTGATACTACACAGGTTCACCTCGGTGTGGGCCGCGGATATTGTGAGGTTGAGGACGATCTCGATCTGCGGATCAGCCAGCAACTCCTTCACCGTGCATGCGCGGATTCCGTGTTCCTCAGCCTTCGCTTCGGCCCGCGCCATGATCAGATCGGCGCAGGCCGTCACCTCAACAATCCCGAATTTCTTCAGCGCGCCGAAGTAGGCGCCACATATATTGCCGCAGCCTATCACACCAACCTTTACCGGATCAACTGACATCTCAAGCCGCTCCTGTGTGTTGTCTTCCTGTCAAATGCTGCCGGACAAGCAGGGCCGGCCCATCGATTCCCAAGCAAATGATATGTTTCGAGCGGGAAAACTACAAGGGGAAAAATCGGCGGGGCCTATATCCTGTACCATGTGGGCTTCAGTTCGCACCCGAGGATATTGGCAATCTCTCTGATGAGCTTTGCATGCGGGTCGAGCCGGGGCGGGGCATCGGTGAAAACCAGCTCCGAGATCTCGAGAGCAAATCGGGCAAACTCGACCGGCGGGCGGAAGTCCAACGCGTGCATCTCCTCCAACCGGCCGCAGCCCGGGCAGCGGCACAGGCTGCCCTTGAGAAAGTAGCAGTAGAAGAGGCAGCGGTAGATGCCAAGGTCACTGAGGAGGTGAACGCGGCTGCAACAGAGGCAGCAGCGCAACCAGACTCGTCACCAGCTGAGGAAGCAGCGGAGATAGACGAAGAAGAGCTTGAGCTCAGCAATATTGAGGCCGATTAGGGTTCGGGTTGGTATTAAAGTTAGGGTTAGGACGAAGAAGAGCATGAGCTCAGCAAGATTGAGGTCTAAGGAATTTGTGGTCTTATGCTAACCCTAGAAGGAATTTGTGGTCTCATGCTAACCTTAGCCCTGATTTAGACCGCAGCGAAGGAATCTGTTGACGCCAGTGTGACTATGACAGAAAAGGAG